>JAZOMJ010000086.1:0-6806 GCA_045653865.1 Eubacteriales bacterium | reverse complement strand
CCCTGCTCCATCATTTGCAGCGAGAAAGAATCGCCAAAGCGAACGATGACCTTGCCATCCTCACTCTCGTAAGCGCGAGAGGATTTGACAAAGCTTGCACGCATGGGATCGCTGCGGCTGATGCGCTCAACAACCTCCATCCAGTTGCGAATGGTGCGCAGGGTGCGCGTGGGCGCAGATGCAACCATGGGAGCCGCTACCGGCTTTTTCTCCGCCACGGGAGCTGCTTTTTCCTCTGCTTTTTGCACCGTTTCTGCCGCTTTTTGCGGGACAGGTGTTTGTTTTTCGGTTTTTTCTTGCTTTTGCACAGCAATTGCAACCGCACCGGTGTCGAGGCGTTCCTCGAGTTGCGCAATGCGCGAGAGCATTGCTTCGGGTGAGGTATCGAGTGCCGCATCACACATGCGAACAAGCGTCATTTCGGTAATCACGCGCTTCACCGAGTTGGATTTTTGCATTGCAAAGAGTGCTTCTTCAAGCAGCTTGCAATGGCGAATCAAGGTCTCCTTGCGGAAAAGTGCGGTAATGTTCTTCATTTCAGCCGCTTCGTGGTCGGTTAAATCGAGATATGCCGCGGCATTTTGCGTGGTTTTGAGAATAAGCATATCGCGCCAAATAGAGATGAGATCCTGCCAAAAAACGCTGATATCCTTGGAAGAACGCACAACGGCGGCAATTTGCTCAAAGAGTGCGTCATAGTTGCTCTCGGCAACGGCACGCACGGTTTCGATCATTGCCTCACGTCCCGTAATACCGACGGTTTCGGCAACAACTTCGGGCGTGACTGCTCGTCCGCCACCGGCACAAAGTTCAAGCAAGCTGATGGCATCGCGCATACCGCCCTGCGCAAGTTTTGCCAGCAGGCGTGCGGATTCGGCATCGAGTGTGATGCCCTCTTCTTTTGCGATATAGGAGAGTCGATTTACGAGCACATCGGTTGCGATGCGACGGAAATCGAAGCGTTGACAACGGGAAATAATGGTGGCGGGGAGCTTTTGGAGCTCGGTGGTCGCCAGAATAAAAATAACGTGTTCGGGTGGCTCTTCCAACGTTTTGAGCAGTGCATTGAATGCACTCGCGGAGAGCATGTGCACCTCGTCGATAATATAGACGCGGTAGCGCATAGAGGACGGCGAATAAACAACTTCATCTCGAATATCGCGGATGTTATCTACACCGTTGTTGGATGCGGCATCCATTTCGAGCACGTCGGTGGTGGAGCCGTTATCGATAGAAAGGCACGCCTCGCACTTGCCGCACGGGCTACCGTTTTGAGGATTGTGGCAGTTGACTGCCTTGGCAAGAATCTTGGCACAGGTCGTCTTACCCGTTCCGCGAGAGCCGCAGAACAGATATGCGTGGCTGAGCGCGTTGTTTTGTGCCTCATATTGCAATATGGATGTGATATGTTCTTGACCGCATACGTCCTCAAAGGTTTGCGGACGCCACTTTCTGTATAACGCCTGATGCATTGCCTATCCTCCTTTTATCAAATTGGGCTTTGCCCTGTGAATTGCAAATAAATCGGTTGGATTATTCGAGGGGCATCTCCATGAGTCTGCCCATATATTTAAATCCTGCTTGCAGTGCGGGAATGTTTTCCTCTGCTCCCTCAAATTCAAGCGAAAGAGTTCCGTCATAGCCCGACTTGCGAAGCATTTTGACAGCCTCTGCTACGGGAACGTCACCGTGACCGAGGATGGTTCCGCGCAAAAGATTGCCGTTGCGTGTGCCAAAAAATCCGCTGGGGCGTGCAAGCAGCTCGTTGGATTTGCGATAGAGAAAATCCTTAACGTGTGCGTGAATTGCATAAGGAAGCGCACGTTTAACACCGTCGAGCGGCCACTCGTCAGCACATAAGAAGTTGCCAACATCGAGAAGCCAACCGTAGTTGGGATTGTCAACCGCTTTGATGAGTGCTTCTACTCTTTCGGAATCTTGGAAGATGTAGCCATGGTTCTCGGAGCAGGTGCGAATACCCTTCTCTTTTGCATACTGTGTCACCTTGCGAATGCGAGGAGCGAGCACGGGGATAGCATCCTCCCAGGTGGTTCCCTCGGGCAAGGAGTAGGTAACGTCGTGGCGCATCAAGGGAGCGCCCAAAGCCTCGGCTGTGTCAACAAAATCGTACAGTTTTTTCAAAATTTCTTCCTCTTCGCCATTGAGCAAATCTGCACCGATGGTGTAGGCGGCAATCTCCAAGCCGATAGAAACACAGTACTCGCGCAATTCACGGGCAGTTGCCAGGGGATCGGGCGTGGTGATGTTGATAAATTCGATGGCTTCAAATCCAATCTCCTTGGCAAGACGGCAAACCTCTACAAGGTCGCACCCCGTTGCCTTGATATGCTTTGAAAAACTGTAACTGCTAACACCGAGTTTCATAAGCTTGTCTCCTAACTCTTTTATCAAAAATTCCTTAAGGAATTTTTATCCTAAAAAGAGCCAAACTGCAAAACAAGACCATACACCCCAAAATCGAAAGTCGCTCCCACGCGATATTCGCACCTTCTGCTCAGAACAGGCACCCTCGCGGCACATCGAGATGATCGCTTAATGCTGCTTGGTCCCCCACCTGACATGGTTCACGAGTCCCGATTGCGCAAGACCCATTCGTCAACACAGCAGATACGACTCAATTCGTAAGAGCTCATTCCTCAAAAGAGGACTCCACCCCTGCTGTAGCGGATTTCAGGTACAGGGCTCCGCTAATTCCCCGGCTGGTATGGCCTAATTTTACAGTTTGGCACTGCATTATATATTATAACATATGTTTTTAGTTTTTGCAATAGAAATTTAAAAATTCATATTTTTTTCAAATTTACGAGCTTTTTTAATAAAGAGAATAATTCTTATTATTAAATTAAGCTCCTTTTTTATTCAAAATCAGCAAAAAAATGCGGTTTTGATATCAAAAGGAGCTACATTGGATTACTTTAAGCGCGTAATTGCTTGCAGCATAAGAGCGGCCTGTTCACGTGTTAGTAATGATTTGGGAGAAATATATCCATCAATGGCATTCATAACGCCAAGCACATTGAGCGTACAAACTGCCTCCTCAGCCCATACGGGAATGTCTTTTTCATCGGCAAAGGTGGGTGTGACTTCGCTTTCTTCTTCTCCAAGAATGGCGCAAATCATTACTGCTGCTTCTGCACGGCTAATTTCTTCATCGGGTAAAAAACAGAGTTTTCCATCCTTCAGGGTTCCGTTGATATATCCCATTGTATATGCCGTTGCTACATAGCCTTTGATAGCAGGAGCAATAGCAGCATCGTCATCAAATCCTGTCATTTCGCAAGCAGGCACATCGGTAATCCCTGCCGCATTCATCGCCATTACCAACAGTTCAGCTCTCGTTACGGTGCGTTCGGGATAAAAGAAATACTGATTGCCAACCTGCACACCGCTCATTACACCCGCCTCGGTCAATTCAAGCGCGGCGTTAGCGGCTTTGGAGTTTTCCATATCCACATACGTTACAGCGGTTCCCGAAGTCATAACCCTAAGTTGAACGGTGGTTGCCGTACTGTAATTGCCGTAAACGTCGCGTGCGACATAAGAAAACTCATCGCTTCCTGCAAATCCACTGTTTGGGGTGTAAACATAGGTCCCTTCACTTCTGTCAGTTAAAAGAAGTGAGCCGTTTGCGGGGGCTTTTACAATTTCAAATACCAACGCGTCTCCATCAGGATCGTATGCCGAGAGCACACCGTGCGCTTCGCGGTCGCGGTAAGTGGACATTTGCAGGGTTGCACTCGATGCCATGCTCACAGTTGGAGCATAATTTGTACCGTCTAACAAATAGACGTTGCAGGTAATTGCCGTTGCACTACCGTTGGCAGAGAAGGTAAAGGAAGCCTTTGTAACACTATCATCCGCCGCCGAAAAGCACAAATATGCGAGATTCTCACCCGAAATAATCTGCCCTGCGTTAACACAAACAGAACCGATTAAAAGTTCTCCTTGGTCAACCGTTGGCAAACTGACAACCTTGATGTAATCAATACGCGAAAGATTAAGGTTGCGTGCAAAATCGTTCGCTTCAAAAGTCACATCATTTCCGCGAGGTCCCCATACTGCCATTTCGGTTTGTGACGAAAGGATTTGCACACCGTGCGAAAGGACCGACTGCGCATTTTTGGGTGTGGTACCATCGGATGGATTGGAGCACCCCACCAAAAGAAGAAGCGACACCAAAATAACACACATAAAAGGAATGAAACGCCTACAATTTGTTGTTTTTTTCATCATAAAACTCACCTTCCTAAATTCGTTGGTTCATTGTATGCAAACAACCATAACAGTATGACAAAGGATATTTCTTCGGCATTTTTAACAAAAATATCCAAACACCTTGTATTATCAAATGATGTGTGCTATAATGAATATTACTCCTTGATAAGAAATAATGCAGTATCACTCTGCCTTATGATAAAAACCAACTATATTAGAAAGGAAACCGTCTTATGAAAACCAAAAGAAATCTTATCGCATCTCTTCTTTTGTTAGTTGTTGTAGTGGGAATGCTTATCGGGCTGTCGGCCTGCAAGGCTTTATGCAACCACGAATGGAAAGATGCAACCTGCACCACTCCCAAAACTTGCACACTCTGCCAAAAAACCGAGGGCGAAGCTCTTGGTCACACCGGTGGAACCGCAACCTGTACCGCAAAGGCAATTTGCACTACTTGCAATACCGAATACGGCGATTTAGCTGCTCACAACTACACCCAAGAAGTTGTAAAAGAAGAAACTTTAAAATCGGTAGCAGACTGCACCAGTGCGGCTGTATATTACAAATCTTGCTCTTGCGGTGCTATCAGCACAGATGCTTCTCATATTTTCTATGTAGGTCGTGCAAACAATCACACCTATGAAAACAACATTTGCACCACTTGCGGCTTTGACGGAAGTAACACCTATTACCTCAATTTCTTAGAATCTTTCGTTAGCACCGATAAGATTTCTGTTGTACTCAATAATCTGGTTATCGAATGTGAATATACCGAACTCGGATGGGACGGTGCGCTCAAAAAACTGAACTCTGTGAATGTTGCCGAGCTTGAAATTTCGGTTGAAGATGGCGAGCTCACAGCTGCAGCACACGGTGAATTTAACCTGACCTATGTCAACTCTGTTGATACCACCGTAGAGTTTGAAGCCATTGTTTCCGACGGTTGTATCTATATTACCGCCGGCGGAACAAAAACTAAGATTTCGATTGAAGAACTGCTCAATCAATATATGGAAAATGAGGCAGGATCCGTCGATTCCCCTGCTTTGGATTCCACAACGCTTGATTTTGTTACCGATACACTCGTTCCTATGATTGAAACTTGGTTTGAGAGCAATAAGGCTCCCATCAACGATTTCGTTGGCTACGCTTTGAACATTTTCTTTACATTTGAAAAGCAAGCAGACGGTTCTGTTTTGGTAACACTCAGCAAAGACAAACTCTTGGCACTCAACGAAACGCTCGCTACCAAACCCGTTGCCGAAGTGATTGACATTTACTTTGGAGCCGGCATTTTTGATAGCATTGTTGACTTCGCATTTGAAATTCTCGATCTTAAGATTGAAGAAATCCCTGCTTACCTCAATGATAACGGCATCGACTATGACACTCTTGTTGAGAAAATCGAAACTATTCTGCCTGCTCTCGGCGCACCCGAAGATACAGACATCGACGAGATTTTGACAAACTCTGCAATTTCCGATAAAGTCATTGGCACATTGATTTTTGGTGGAATTTCCGATTACAAAACCCTCGTTGTGGAAGAAATCATCAGCATGATGCGTCAAGAAACACTTTACACCTTGATGGAAGCTCCCGAAGACTTTGCAACACAAGTAAAAGATGCCATCAATCAAATTTTTGATTATGCATCTCTCTCCCTTACCACCAACAGCGACGGCGCTTTCACTGCAATTCATTTGAACATCAACAAGCTTTCCTTAATTGACCCCGACGAGCTTTCCGGCGTTTACAGCAGTATCTATCTCACCCTCTCTGTTGACATCATCGCCAATGGTGATATCTCTGTTTCTTGGTCTGATATCGTAGACGAAATCAACGGTGCTTTGGTCGCTACCCCCGAGGAAGTAAAGGTAAATGCCATTACTTGCATGGTTGACGATTGGTATTATACCTCCTATATTTATTTCCAAGACAAATCCTATCGCTGCAACTACAACACTGTAAGAGTCTACGAAAAGGATTTTGATTCCATTTCTGCCACCATCATTTCCCCTGCACAAGACGGTTTTGATTACTATCAGTTGCAAGTTTTGCAAAAAGAATATAGTTTTATTCTTTATACGTGTGAAGAAAACGGAAAAACCGTTCATTTTTTAAAACACAATCAAAGTTGGGAACCGGAAACTGTAAAAGTAGAAGAGATTACCGGTGGTTACCTTGTAACCTATGAAGACGGCACAACCGAAAACCTCACGATTTCTCAAAGTGATTCCACTGAGGTCGCGATGGCAAAATTATACACGATGGTTTTTGAAGACTATGACGTTGACATAAACTTTAGCATTGCTGATTTCTATTACAACCCCACAACCGGTGAGTACTCGTTTGTTCCCTTTGAAGAATAAAACAACTATTAAAACATGGGGCTGAGTCATTTAGCGCAGAACAAAAGCCACACGGAAAATGCAACCCGAATTTTTATTCAATTTTCAACAAACCAGTATAACGTTGAAACCCACCGACAAAAATCGGTGGGTTTCTTCCTTTTTTATGTGGCTTTTTAGTCGCGCTTTGGCTCTCTGGCGTACACTCGTACGCCGACGAGA
>JAZOMJ010000085.1:0-4488 GCA_045653865.1 Eubacteriales bacterium | reverse complement strand
AAGGAACGGTGTTCGGATTTCTCATTGCCGTTACAAGATTCGAATATATTGTCTGGTCAACGAATTGTCCTTGATTTTTGAAAAAATCATACTGCCCCTTACTTAGCTTTTCTTTCAGCAATTCCTCTCTCTTTCGAAATTTTTCCGCATAAGCTTCTGCGAGGTTTTTCTTTTTCATCATTGCTTCGTATTTTTCCGAAACGTTATCTACCATCCCAAGCCCTCCTTTACCACATTCTGCCCGAAAGCATTGTAAGCCTTACAAAGGTAAAAACATCACCCTCGGATATTTCAATCTCTGCATCGAGATCTGTCATTTCATCATTCCCTTTGAATACGCGTACGAGTCCGTCTTGTACCGCCTCAATCGCGGTATGGGTGGCTTTTGCCTCATCTACCTCGTTTTCATTGTAATGCACTCCAAAAGCAAATTTACCGATCTCACGCATACCGTCAAGCTGCTCATCGGTAAGCGGCGCGGGATCTTTTGCATTGGTTGCGCGTGCCTTATATGCGTCTATGCAAGATTTCACCGATTCTTCAATCAGCTCACGAAACGTGTGCGGCGTATTGCTAAGTATAAAAGGATATTCTTTTACTTTTTTCGTGACGTTCCCCATGTGCTTTAGGGAAACGTATATTTGAATGCTTTTATTAGGCATAAAAATATTCTCCAATACAACGAATTTTATATAGTCTATTATATCATATATTTGGTCATTTTTCAATATTTTTTCAGGATATTGTTGGATTTAACAGGGTTGTCAAAATTGCCCCCTCGGATGTAAATCCGCGGGCTGCACAACGTTATTCGTTATGTAATATCTTAACAACTATCCGCATTCCTGATTTCAACACATAAACAAATATCTCACGTTCGTTATAATATAAGCAAGATCGAAAAACAGTGGATCATGTGATGCAATCAAAAGCGAATGCAAAGGCTTCGGAATTGGAGCTTTCTCAAAAGCCTTTAAACGTCTTGAAAGCATGGCTTCGGACAAAAGATATGTCCCCAAAACCACAATCAAAAGTGACTCAAATATCATGGATCTGAGAAACATTTTAGAACGCGCCTTGCCAGATGAAAAGAAAGAGAAATAGCAAAAGGCAACACAAAAGGAGCCACCCCACACTGGGGCGGCTCCTTTTGCTATGCCTCTTTTTGAAAAATTTGTTTCAAATAGAGTTGTAACATACGAATTACTTCTTCTGTGCCTCAAGCTCGCGGCGGCGGCGCATCATTTCCTTCATACGGAGTTCGGTATTGAGGATCTTTTTGCGCAGACGAATGGACTTGGGAGTGACTTCGATGAGATCATCATCGGTGATATATTCAATGGCTTCTTCCAAGGTGAAGATCTTGGCAGGAGTCAGGAGAAGCTTTTCGTCCGCACCCGCGGAACGGATAGCGGTAAGCTGCTTCTTTTTGCAAGGATTGACGGCAATGTCATCGTTCTTGGGATTTTCACCAACGATCATACCCTCGTAAACCTGCGTTTGAGGTCCAACAAAGAGTTGTCCGCGCTCTTGGGTGTTGTACAGACCGTAACGAGTGGTCTCGCCTGCTTCGGATGCGATGAGAGAGCCGGTAAACTTCATGGCAACCTCTCCGCGATAGGGTGCGTAACCGTCGAAGATGGTGTTGATAACACCCTCACCGTGGGTAGCGGTCAAGAACTCGGAACGGTAGCCAAACAGACAACGGGAAGGAATGGAATATTCCACACGTGTGCGGCTTCCAACAGGATTCATGGAAAGCAAATCGCCCTTGCGTTGGGAGAGTTTTTCAACAACAACGCCAACGTAATCCATAGGAACGTCAAGAGTAACGCGCTCCATCGGCTCGCACTTTTGACCGTCAATTTCTTTGTAAAGCACACGGGGGTTGGAGCAAGCAAGCTCAAAGCCCTCGCGGCGCATAGTTTCAAGGAGAATAGAAAGGTGCATTTCACCTCTGCCCGCAACACGGAACTCGTCGGTGGTGTCACCGTCGGAAACACGGAGGGAAACATCCTTGAGCAGTTCGCGATAGAGTCTGTCGCGAAGCTGACGGGAAGTAACAAATTTGCCCTCTTTGCCTGCCAAGGGGCTGTTGTTGACCATAAAGGTCATCTCCATGGTGGGCTCGGAAACCTTAACGAATTCAAGGGGCTCGGGTTTGGCAACGGTGGTCAGCGTGTCACCAATGGTGATGTCGCCCGCACCGGAGAAGCATACGATGTCGCCAACGGTTGCTCTCTCAACAGGTTGACGGACAAGACCGTCGATTTGGTACAAGGAAACAACCTTGGTTTTTTTAATAGCACCGGGGGTATGATAGTTGCAGATAGCAACCTCTTGACCAACGCGAATGTTACCTCTCTCAATGCGACCGATACCGATACGTCCAACGTAATCGTTGTAGTCGATAGAGGAAACAAGCAGTTGAAGATCACCTGTTTCATCTCCCTCGGGAGCAGGCATATAGTTCACAATCTTTTCAAACAGAGGTGTCAGGTCAACGCCCTCCTCACAGGGATCCTCGGTAGCGGTACCTGCACGACCCGAGCAGTACATCATAGGGCTATCGAGCTGATCGTCGTTCGCGCCAAGATCCATCAAGAGCTCGAGGATTTCATCCTCAACCTCGCCAAGACGTGCGTCGGGCTTGTCAATTTTGTTGATGCAAACGATAACACGGTGGTTGAGCTCGAGTGCCTTTTGCAGAACGAAGCGCGTCTGCGGCATAGGGCCCTCAGCGGCGTCAACCAACAGGATAACACCGTTAACCATTTTGAGAATACGCTCAACCTCGCCACCAAAATCGGCGTGGCCGGGGGTGTCGATGATGTTGATTTTAATATCCTTGTAGTGAACGGCGGTGTTCTTTGCCAAAATGGTAATGCCGCGCTCTTTTTCAAGGTCTCCCGAGTCCATTACGCGGGTAACGGTTTCTTGATTTTCGCGGTAGATGCCGCCTTGCTTCAAAAGACCGTCAACGAGTGTGGTTTTGCCGTGGTCAACGTGCGCGATGATTGCTACATTTCTCAAATCTTCTCTAATCATTTTTGTACTCTCCATATTCGTCCAAAAATTTATTCAAAACTAACCAAATATATATTATACCACAAAAATCGCTCCTTGAAAACCCCAAAAACCAATATTTTTCAAAAAAATATGGCAAGATGTTTTGTGAGAATTGACAAAAAGGGAGATGCGGAGACAAATCTAAAGCCTCCCTTGTGTAAAGGGAGGTGGCTCGCAAAGCGAGACGGAGGGATTGTAAAAAAGTTAGTTTTACTATGAAACAATCCCTCAGTCAAATGCACTTGCGGCATTTGACAGCTCCCTTTACACAAGGAAGCCTTTGGCTTGTTTCCCCACAACAAAAAACAAGCAACAAAGCAAGGGCGATTCACTCTTCGCTGTTTTGAAAGGAAATCACCGCATAACGCCGTTGTATGTTGCTCCGAGGTTTTGTTTTGTAATTTGCGTTTGTTTTCGGGAGGAGCAAGCCCCTCCCCTACCGGTTGATTTAGAGTGACCGATAATGCGCTCGTTTTCGGGAGGGGATACCCCTCCCCTACGGAGTTTATGGGATTTCCTTGTAGGGGAGGCGTTTCGCCTCCCGTTTGCTAAATACATACGGCAAATAAAAAAGCCCGAGGATTTTGTCCTCGGGCGGGGGGTTATTCGGTGATTACTTTTTTGAGAAGCTCGGTCGTTTTGTCGGTGAGATAACCAACACTTAAACGTTTATCACTTGACGTCATTTTGGATTGCTCAATTAGATCTCTTTCACCTTCAAATACCGCTCTGATTAAGTTGGCAGTCTTAACTGTTTTTTCATTTTGAATATCGTCATACATTTTCATATACATTGAAAGCATTTGCTGTAACGTTGTTTCACGAGATTGAACAACTGTTGCAATTGCCTGTGCTCTGGCTTGTGCTCCAACATCTCCAGGGCCATCGGAACGCACGGTTGCAAGTTGCTTAAATGCTTCTTCGATATGCTGTGAATCTTCATTCAATGCGGTTATTGCTTCAAATATTTCTTTTGTTGTTAACTGTCTTTCTTCCATACTTTCCTCCAAAATTTTATCCGGAGGACACGCAAGGCATATTTTATTTTCGTCTACGAAGCGTGCCCTGCCGTTTTTTACAAGACCTTTTGCCCGTTTTGGGTAGGTCGCCTCATATTCATTTCCTTGCTCATCTACTACAATAATGTTTTTTTCGATGGGTGTCACCCCCTTATAGCGATATGCAATTATTTTTGTGATGCCGTTTTTTATTATGGGTGCCGTCCCCACTCACAAATTGATTATAACATATTGTGGAGAAAATGTCAAGAGTTTTTTATTCACAATATTCTTTGATTTTCGGGAGGAGGCAATCAAACTTCGCTTCGCTCAGTAGCAAATTTGCTTCGCAAAAATTGCCCCTCCCCTACCGGTTGATTTAGAGTGACCGATAATGCGCTCGTTTTCGGGAGGGGAGACC
>JAZOMJ010000084.1:0-19569 GCA_045653865.1 Eubacteriales bacterium | reverse complement strand
AAATACGATAGAAAATATAGCTGAAATCATACAAAAACCGCGGAGTACATAATTGCACCACAAAAAACGTAAAGGCAACAGCCATAACCAAAAAGAATATATGGCGAATGAGAAAATAAGTGGATGTTGCATGATGCTTTTGAGCAAATACAAACGATGCACTGTATATCATAACACAACCAAAGAGCAGTAGCGCGGTTGTAATGAGTAAAAACGGAACATCAACACTTCCCTTTTTGATGCCGGTTTGCTTGGTGTATTCGCTTGCTTGATTGAGATTTAAAACATTTTGCCAAAAGGAGCGCTTTGCTCTATTCGGTTGTTCATTCATAGCAAAGATCTCCTTTCTGGTTTTATCTTGTTAAAATGAATGCCAAAATGCAAAAAGCAAATTGCACAAGTGCAAAAACGAAAACGATTTTATTTTCGCTCCATCCGCACTTTTCAAAGTGATGGTGAATGGGAGCCATTTTAAAGAGTCTTTTTCCATGTGTCAGTTTAAAATACAGGATTTGCAACACGGTGGAAAGAAGTTCGATAATATAGACCGCACATACCAAGAACAAAAGCAGAGGTTCGCCTATTTGGAAGATAGCACCCATTACAATGGCGCCAAGGAAGAGCGAACCCGTATCTCCCATAAACACCTTTGCAGGATGGAAGTTATAAAGCAAAAAACCAATTGTTCCGCCAATGATAGCGGCACTGACTACAGTCAATCCGATATCTCTTGCAAAAAATGCAAAAACCGCAAAGAAAATACCAATGACGTAGGTAACGGTGGATGCAAGTCCATCCAAACCGTCGGTGAAGTTGGCACCGTTGATAACACCTACTGTCAGAAGTGCGGCAAGAATATACCAAACAAAGCCACGAATGGGCAAATTGATGATAGGGACGATGATTTCGCTCGGTAAGTAGCCTGTATACCCCATAACACAAAGGTACCCTGCCGTAATGGCAAATTGCAAAACGAGTTTTTGCATACGTGTAAGTCCCTCATTTTGCTTTTTGATAAGTTTGCAGTAGTCATCAACAAAGCCAACGGCACCGTGACCAACCGCAAATGCAATGGTTAAAGCCAGGGGAATATATTTGGGGGCATCGCCTTTGATTGCGACATACACAAAAAAGAACGCAACCGAAACAAGAATTGCCAAAATGAAGCCAATTCCCCCCATAATAGGAGTGCCCTCTTTGGATTTATGCCAACGAGGTCCAATATCCAAAATTTTTTGTCCTGCTTTATGACAACGTAAAATAGGAATTAAAATACGTTCTGCCAAAGCGGTAATAGCAAACACGCCAAGTGTAACAAGCACAAAGATGATGGTAAGTTTACTCATTGGTTAATCCTCTCTTTTCAATCATTCATACAATACTTTCAGGGCATTGACTACACGTTCAAGTTGAACACCACGGCTCGCTTTAAACAAAAGTGTATCTCCTGCTTGCGTATAGGAAGACACAGCATTGGCGATTGCATCAACGTCGTTGCGATCGATAAAAAGCAATATTTTTTCGGGATTCATACCCGCTTCAGTGGCACCCTGTGCAATTTCCACACCGCCGTTGCCGACAGTAATCAAGAGGTCGACACCGTGACTGTAGAGATATTCTCCGATTTCTCGGTGGATCGTAATACTATGCTTGCCAAGTTCTAACATATCACCGAGGATCGCTACTCGACGACTGCCCTTGGGAGCACATTCACACAAAACGTCGATTGCGGCTCTCATCGATTCGGGAGCGGCATTGTAACAATCTTGAATAACGGTTCTATCGCCAATGGCGAGAATTTCTTGTCGCATACCTGCACTTTTGAAGTTTTTGAGTCCATTTTTGATTTGCTCGGGTGTAAGTCCTTGCAAAGTAGCCACCGCAAAGGCGTAAAGTGCCGCCCAAACGTTGTGGCGTCCGCTGATGGGAACAAAGAAATCGGGATAGGTAGTTCCCTTGTAAACAACATCAAAATACGTACCGCCAAGTTCCACACGAATATTTTGTGCAAAAAAGTCAGCATTCGGTCGCTCCAAAGACACATAAAACGTGTGGTAACTTCTACCGCCAACACCCGCAAGAATTGGTTGATCACCATTGAGAATGAGATAACCGCCCTTTTTGAGTCCGCACAAAATTTCAAGCTTTGCGCGAAAGATGCCGCTACGGTCGCCAAGTGTTTCCATATGGGAAGTGCCAATATTGGTAATCACGGCAATATCAGGCTCGGCTACAAGCGACATACGCTCAATCTCGCCAAAATTGCTCATGCCCATCTCCAGTACGGCACATTCGCAATCTTCGGGAATTTCCATTACAGAAAGAGGCATGCCGATAACACTGTTGTGATTACCTGCGGAAACATAGGTATTCTTCCCCTCTCTCATCACGGCGGCAATCATATCCTTGGTGGTGGTTTTGCCAACACTACCCGTTACGGCAACTCTTGGAAAGGTCTCGCCCTCCAAGCGTGCGCTTGCCATATAAGAGAGCGCCATTTCGCTATCCTTTACAAGAATAACGGCTACATCTTTGTGAAAATCATCTGTCACAAGCGGCTCTTGGCTGACAACACAACGACATCCTGCCGTGATGGCGTTTGAGATGTAATCGTGGCCGTTGACACGTTCGCCGACAAGAGCAAAAAACGCGGTATTCTCGTCAACCTCACGAGAATCGGTACAGATGGAATATATGTTTAGATTTGCATTTTCTTCGTTTTGTAAGACACCGCGGCACATACGGGCAAGTGCGTGCGCCGTGATACCATTCTGCACAGAGAGTGTAATCTTCATACAGTCGGTTCTCCTTCATTTACATCTTCGCCATTTTGTGCACGCAAACGCGCACGGAAAGCTTCTTTTACAAGTGTTCCCTCGTAGAAGGGGCGGCGTTCCCCGCCTACAATTTCATATTCTTCGTGTCCCTTGCCCGCAAGTAAAATCAAATCGCCTGCTTTGGCGTGTTGAATTGCATAGCGAATAGCTGATGCACGGTCGGGGATAACAGTATACGCTTTTTGCGGTGGAATACCCGAAACAATTTGACATATGATTTGCATGGGATCCTCACTGCGAGAATTATCGGATGTGATAATGACGTGGTCGGCAAGGCGCGATGCAATCTCACCCATAACGGCACGTTTGCTACGGTCACGATCGCCCCCACAGCCGAACAAAATCACAGTTCTGCCACCCTTTTGCACAAGATCTCGAGCTGTCAAAAGCAGTTTTTCAAGAGCATCAGGGGTGTGCGCATAATCGATCAAGACGGAAAAATCTGCTTCGAGACCGAGTCGAACACGCTCCATTCTTCCTTTTACACCGCCCATCGTTGCAAGTGCGGTTTTGATGGCGGCAGGACTGCAACCAAGCTCAAGCGCACAAATGGCGGCTTGCATAGAGTTCATCACTGTAAACTCCCCCGCTATAGGACAAACGATACGCAGACGCGTGCGCCACGAGGAAAGTCGGTATGCCACACCGTTTTGCGAATGGATTTCTACCTCGTCGGCAGTGTAGTCGGCAACTCCGCCTTTGGCAGTGCAAGTAACCGTGCGACAGGTCGCCCCCATTTGCATTTGTTTGGCATAGGGTGAATCGGCATTGAAAATACCGATTTTTGTTTTTTTGAACAAGCTTGCTTTTGCGGCGGCGTACTCCTCCATGGTTTTGTGAAAATCGAGATGCTCTGGAGTAAGATTTGTAAAAACAGCCGCTTCAAATGTGATGGGCTCCAATTTTTTAAGAGCCAATGCGTGCGAGGAGACCTCCATCACCACGTATTCAACGCCCTCTTGTCGCATTTGATCAAGAATGCGGTAAAGGTCACGCGGATCGGGAGTGGTCATATTGGAAAGCCCTGCGTCGGTTGTAGACGCAATGATTCCCTTTTCTGTTTCACACCCTACCGTACCAATGATCCCGCAGTTGTGCCAAGAAGTGCGCAAGATGGTGCGTAACATGTGTGCTACACTGGTTTTGCCATTGGTTCCCGTTACACCGATGATTTTAAGATCACGGCAAGGAAAGCCATACCAAGCGTTCCAAAAATGCGAGAGTGCCGCGCGTGGATCATCACATTGCAAAAAGAGCGTTTCTTTTGCATTTTGCTTGATGAAATGGTTGCGGTCTGTTAAAATGCAGACCGCACCATTCTTGATAGCGTCTTCAATATAATTGTGAGAATCAAATTGTGTCCCGCGCATGCAAACAAACATTGCATTTTGCATTTTTTTGCGAGAATCGGTAGAAATATCCTCGATTTCACAATCAAAATAGACTTCGGGACAACAGATGCCTGCGGCATCGCATAAAAGTTTGAGTTTCACAGCCCTTTCCTCCAGGTTTGAAAATTTCTTTCAACTTCCCGACAGAAAGTCTGTCAAATTCGTTCTTAAGTCTATTGCGGTAAATATTCGTCGAAATCCTTGTCATTCAGGTAGAGGAAAGTTACCTCTACAACCGTACCGATTGGAACAACCTCTCCTGCGGATACCGATTGCGAAACAACCTTGAGCTCTGTGCCGCTTAAATAGTTTTTGGTGCCGAGAATGCGAATATTCAATCCCGCATCAATCAATCTTTGGTTCGCGGCGGCGGCAGTCATTCCCGTAACGTCGGGCACCACTGTGGTTAAGACTTCGGTTTCTTTATCGGTGTACGCCAAAATGCGTGCCGAGCTCTTTTCCACAACAGTTCCCTTTTCGGGATATTGACGACGGATAATACCATCATCGGGGCCTACAATTTCAATGTTTAAACCATTTCTTTGGCAATAATTTCTTGCGGCAGAAACGGTGTAGCCGACAAAATTTGGAACGGTATAAGACATTTTTTCAAGTTCTTTATCGCTATAAATCGCTTCCACACCAAGATAAGGCAGAATGGTCTCCATAACATTTGCAACGTAAGGAGCGGCTACTACACTACCGTAGAGTGTGCCCTCGGTGGGTTCGTCTACCATAATAATGATGGCATACTGCGGATCATCTGCAGGAGCGAACGCAACTGTAGAACAAATGTACTTTTCGCTCACCTTAAATTCGGCAGGAACACCGGTGTAGTTGCAAATACTACACACAAACATCGCTTCCCCATCAATTGTTTTAGGGGTTGCCGAGTAACTGCAAACAGGACATTCACGTTCCTTCTTTTCGGAAGTACCTGTTTTTGCGGCAAGACGATAGCCCGCAACGTAGGCATTCTTTGCGCCACCATTACCTGAAACGCCTTCCTCCAAAATTTGCGCCACTGTTTTGCAAACACTTTCGCTTACCACCTGACGGCGCACATGATTGTCAAAAGATTGAATGACATTGCCGTTATTATCGGTAATGGAAGAAACAAAGTGCGGTGTAACAAGATATCCTCCATTTGCTACGGCAGAAACCGCAGTGATTTGTTGGATAAGCGTTACATTGAAGTTTTGACCGAATGCGTAAATAGCAAGGTCTAGATCGGTAAATGCTTCTTCGGAAGCAAATACACTGCTACCCTCACCGGGCAAGTCAATGCCGGTTTTTTCGAGATAACCAAAGGCTTTGAGGTAGTTATAGAATGTGTTTCTCCCCAAAAGACCGCCAAGCTTCATCAACCAAGGGTTGCAAGATTGCTGAATACCCTCGGCAAAAGTGAGCACGCCGTGTCCTTGAACCTTGTGGCAACGAATCTTTTGTCCCAGAACAATGTGATATCCGGGACAGTTGTGGGTCTCATTTAGTCTTACAACGTCTTCTTCCAATGCCATAGATGCCGTCATAACTTTAAAGGTAGATCCGGGGATGTAAGATTCGGTAATGGCTTTGTTAGACCACATATTCAGTTGCAAATTTTGTTTAAGCGTGTTATAATCGTCGCTTCCCACCTCGTAGCCAAAGCTCTCCAAGGTTGCAAGCGATTGATCGTCAAGCTCACGAGGGTTGTTCAAATCAAAATTGGGATAAACAGCCATACCAAGGACTGCTCCCGTTTTGACATTCATAACAATGCCTGCCGCACGGTTTTCTCCCCCCGACTCAAGATAAGCGTTTTGCAACTCTTTTTCAAGGGCGGATTGCACAAAGACATCAATGGTTGTATTGACATTGTAACCGTCTTGCGCAGGGATGTATTCTTTGAAAGCATACGGCATTTCGTTGCCGGAGGAGTCACGCGCTGTTATGTAGCGTCCATTGGTGCCCGCCAGCATTTTGTTATATTGGAACTCCAAGCCGTAAAGACCGGTTCCGTCACTGCCCGTAAATCCAAGAACGTGAGAAGCAAGCTCGGAATACGGATAATAACGGGTATAGGTGCTTTCCAAATAAATCATTTGCTCCAAGTCGTACTCATCGATAAATGCGCGAACAAGATCGGCATGATCTTCGTCAACCTCACGCGCAATGGTACGGTCAAGATACTTTGTGTAGGTTGTTTGCTTGAGTACGAACTCATAGGAAACATTCAAAATTTGAGAAAGATTTTCGGAAATGAGTGTGTCTAAGCGAACATTCGTTCCCTCTTGATCTTGCACACTTTGAGCGCGCGAGATGGCCGAGGGGGACAAAAAAATGCGGTAAGTGGTAATGTTGGTTGCAATCAGCATTCCATTGGCATCATAAATGTTACCACGAGAAGCATTAACGGAAGATTCGGTGGTGATTTGCTCCAAAACCTTTTGTCGATAGTAATCGTACTTAACGGTTTGCAATAAAAGAATTCTTATCAAAAGAGCAGAAAAGAGCAAAACAGCAACCCCAAGCAATATAGCAGCACGCCCTATTGTTTTTGGATGAAGATTGCCTTCGCTCTTTGTTTGTTCAATCGTTTTTTTATCTCTCATTTCGCCACTCCTTTCCCGTTATTTTTGCAGGAAAAGCGAGGTTATTCTCCTCGCTTTTCCATACTCTTTTATATTATGAAGAGAAAGAAGGAATTATGATAATAATTGGTTATTTCAATCCAATCGCGCTCAAAATAGCGGAAATACCGACTGTTTCTTGCTTTTCCTCTTCAAATACCTCGATGGAATCGCCTGAACCCATAGAAAGGTACTGCATTTTAACGTATTTTTCCTCAATCATACCATACTCGTTGATGGCAATGTCGCGAATGACCATAAGATCATTTTTAACATTCAGTTCCGATTGCAAATCCGAAACTTCATCTGCAAGTTGGGAAAGTTCGACTGTGAGTTGACTGACGCGCTTTTCACCATGATGAATCATCACAGAACTTGCAACAATCAACGCCAGAGAAACTGCAATTGCCGCAATGGCAGCAAAAGCAGAAAGAGGAAATCGACGTACTTCCTTCGTGGTGTCGACGGGTGAAAAATCGAACCAAGAAGGAAGAGACGTGCGAAATATCTGCTTTACATTGGCAGGTAAGTGCTTGATTTGTGCAGGGAGAGTCGCAAACTTTTCTTTAAAAGTCGCTTTCTCTTCATGCCTAATCACTGTATTGCAGGGCTTTTCAGCCTCGCCCGCAAAAACACTTTCATCTGCAGCAGGAGCTACAGTAAAGTCCTCTCCCATTGTGCGAATGGAACGTGTTTCTTTAAAATATTGAATCAAATCAGCACCGGACATATTCTCTTTGCCATGGCGATAGCAACCGCTTACAGCGGCATCGCTCATAGAAGAAAGACGATATGCAGTGGGCGCGATTTTTCGTGTTTCGCTTTCTTTTTGAATTTGCTCGGTGGTTTCGTTGGCAATAGCCTTAACAACACCGCGTGCCGCAAATTGGCAAGCAATCGCTTCAACCTCTTGCGCAGCACTAACTTCCAGCATACGACCGGCAGAGGTGTTATTCAATTGTTTCTCTTGTCGGTTCATAGCCGAGTTTCCTTTCAAAATAATAATTTGTTCTTACAGTTTTTCAACAACGCGAAGCTTTGCGCTGTGTGAACGAGAGTTTACCGCCAACTCCTCGTCGGTGGGCAAAATCGGTTTTTTGGTTAAAACCTTAACCAAGGGCTTGTTGCCACATACACAAACCGGGAAATTCTTTGGGCAAGTACAACCGCCCGTTAAAGAATTGAAGGTTTGCTTGACGATGCGATCTTCAAGCGAATGGAATGTGATGATTGCTATGCGTCCCCCTTTGTTTAGGAGAGACACGGCGGACTTGATTGCCGGAGCAATCACATCCAACTCAGCGTTGACCTCGATGCGCAAAGCTTGAAAGGTTCGCATTGCCGGATGGTGTCCGCCATCTCCGTGGTGCGCAGGAACGGAGCGTTTGATGATTTCAACCAGTTCCCCTGTGGTCTCAATCGGCGCCGTATGTCGCGCACGGATAATATTCGATGCTATGCGAGAAGAAAAACGTTCTTCTCCGTATTCAAAGAGGATGCGGCGCAGAGCCTCTTCGGAGTATTCATTTACAATTTGTTTTGCGGTAATTTGCTTAGATTCGTCCATGCGCATATCCAGCGGTGCATCGGAACGATAAGAAAAACCTCGCTCTGCCGTATCTAATTGATAGGATGAAACACCAAGGTCAAGCAACAAGCCGTCTATGTGCTCAATACCGCGATCGGCACACACCGCCGCAAGGTCGCAAAAATTACTGTGCACGACTTCTGCGCGCTCACCAAAGCGAGAGAGGCGTTCGGTTGCTACGGCAACCGCGGTAGAATCTTGGTCGAGTGCTAATAATTTTCCGCCATCTTCCAAATACGATGCGATAACAGAACTATGTCCTGCTCCGCCTGCTGTTCCATCAACATAAATTCCATTCGGACGAATGGCAAGTGCTTCGATACATTCATTCAGCAGTACCGAATAATGTGAAAACGAAACTTTTTCTTCCATTGCCATTCTCCTTGCGTTTTACTTTTTAAAGTCCCAGTTCCTCGAGTTCACCAATCAGCTCGGCAACATCGATTTTTGCTTTGTTTTCATCATAGGTGGATTCAGCCCAAATCTCGGCATAATCGCCACAGCCTACAACCACAATACTGCGCTCAATGGAAGCATACTCCACAAGCTCTTGCGGAATAACCACTCTACCTTGAGAATCAGGTGTTACCTGCGTAAGAGAGGAATGCAAAAAGCGCAAAATCTTTTCGGAAAGTTTACGGTTTTGTGCCTTGAGAGGAGCGATGTATTCTTCCCAACCCGAAAGCGAATAAACCTTGAGACACGCCTCGCGAATGTCTTTTGCGATAACAAATGTTTCGCCAAGTTCTTCACGCAATTTTGCAGGCATGAAAACTCTGTTCTTACTATCTTTATTGTGACGATATTCTCCGCCGAACATATAGGCTGTCTCCTTTCTTGATTTTAGGTAACAAAATGCTGAATTTGCTCCACTTTGAAACACTTTTCACCACTTTGCTCCACTACTGCTTATATTATAAACTATTTTTTTCGAATTGACAAGGGGTTTTTGAAAAAAAGTTGAAATTTTTTTCGATTTTTTTTTGATTTTTTCAGTGATTTTGCTCATCCTAAAAAAAATTGATTTTGGGGGGATTTTTCTTGGCATTTATTTGTATTTCTTTTTTTGAAAAAAGTTCCAAAATCCGCTCAAAGATACTTGACGTATATAATAAAATATGTTATACTTAATTAGATATACTTTTATGAGTTGTATACTCTTGATGAAAGAAGGATTGTTAGAATGGAACGCAACCTCGAGCTCTTTGACGCGCTTTACCTTTTGCGCCAAAAAATAAGGGAACGCGAAAAGGCAAAAACGGGCAGAACTCCAAATGTTTGCCCCGATGACTCTTTGCGTGAAATGGTTCGTCTGATGCCTCAAAAGGCCTCGGACTTTTATAGCATTTCCGGAATAGGCCCTGCTTTTGTTGAAAACTTTGCAAATGAATTTCTTGCTGTTATCAACAGCGGAAAAGCAAATGGCAAAGCCGTGGAAGTATCGGATCACGTTGAAGAAACACTCCGTGAACTTTCCAAAAAACTGATTAACATCAACAAGACAAACCGCATGCTCTTTTTGCCCAAATTAGCATCGAAGTATGCTGTTGATTTGTTTGATGCAAACGGCCGTTATAACCCCCTCGAAATCCTCTTTGGCGACGGTGAGCCGATGGTTATTTCCGAGGCGGCAGACGAGGATCTTCCCCGTACCAACCCCGCTCGCGAAAGATATAAGAACCTGATCAATCTCATTCGTGAAAGCACACGTGAGATGCGTGATAAGGGTCAAAATGACCTTTACATCGGTTACCCCTTTGTACAAGGTTGCCTTTCGAAGGGTGATTTTGGAATTCGTGCCCCCTTGTGCCTCTTCCCTGTTGTTCTTGATAGAAACACAACTTCTATCTCGATTTCCATTGACCCTACGCGTGATGTTTTGTATAACAGCACTTTGGTCTTGGCACACTATAAATTCAACGGCATTACCACGCCTATGCCCGATTGTGTACCCGAGGAGATCAATCCCGACACATTCTTGCAAGCGCTCCTCGACTTTTATGCTGCAAGCGATATTCGCATTGAATACAACAGTGATGAATTGAAAAAATTCACCGAATACCCCGGTGAAACTTTCCCGAATTACCAACGAGGCACGCTGAAACTGGTTCACAACATAGTAGTTGGTAAATTCCCCACCTTCTCTAGCGCAATTCAACGCGACTTTGAACAAATTTTGGATAAGGGCTTGGTTAACCATTTGGTTTCCGACCTGATTTCCGACTACGGCTCTATCGATTTTTATTCCGATCACGATAACAGTGTTGCCGATGAAAACACCCCTGATGCAAAGTTGAGCATCAGCGAAAACTCGCTTGTATATATCAACGCACTCAACTCGGCACAAGAAGCCGTTTTGCACGCACTCAACACCACCGATGAACTGGTTGTTGAGGGCCCTCCCGGCACGGGTAAATCACAAACCATTACCAGCTTGATTACACAATTTATCAATCAAGGCAAAAATGTTTTGATGGTTTCGGAAAAGAAAACCGCTCTTGACGTTGTTTACTCCCGCTTGGGTCCCCTCTCGCGCTATGCGATGATGATGGACGATGCGAACAATAAAAACCTGTTTTACGGTCAACTGGAACGTTTGCTTCTCAGCACCGATTCCAATGTGCCTATGCAAGCGCCCGATCTCTCCCCCATTTCGGCTGAGATCGATACCGACGTGGCAACACTTGAGGTAATTGCCAACAAGCTGTTTACACCCGGTGAATTTGGTGTGGCTCCCTACAAGCTTTATATGGAGAATCGCCGCATCAATTTGCAAAACCACGAACAGATTAAAACCTACAAGACCATTCGCACAGTGATTACCGACGAATTGCTTCACCTCAACTATGATGAGATTTCGGCAATTCACAAAAAGTTCGCCAACGGACAGCTCACCAATAGCCTTGACCACTATCAGCTCACCATTGAGCGTTACCCGTGGTTCTTGAAGATGAAAGATGATCTTTCCAACTATGATCTCATTCTCTTTACTGATGCCATTGATGAAATGATCCTCAAGATTGACGAATGGCGCAATCAGCCCTTTATGAAGCGTCAGACCTCCAAGGGACGCTTGACCAAGGACATTCAAAACCTAACCAAGCCCTATTTCCAAAAGGCAGGTAGCTCTTACACCGTTCGTTTGATGATGGAGCAGCCCGAGGCGGTAAAGCAAAGCTTGAAGGAATTCACAGCCGGCTATGCAAATCTCAAGCCTGTGGTTATGAGTTTGACCGACAACGAAAACCTCTATCTTGCGGCACTTCGCAAAATCCACAAGATTCTTGCAGGTACCGTAACCGAATGGAACGATGAACTCTACAACACCATTTTGTTTGAGTACATTCAAAAATTCGAAAGCGAAAACCGCACGCTCATCCCCAAGGTTGACTCCTTTGAAAAGATCATCTCCTCTATGGAGAACAACATTCAAATCAAGCAAGAGCTCTCCCGTCAACGCATTGCAAAGCTGTTGGCTGATGATATCAAGTATATTACCACCTCCAAGCGCAAAGGCGAAATTAGCCGTGCGATTGAAAGCCGCAGACGTAGCAGTGTAGGCAAGTTCATTCAAAAGTTTGACTTTGAAATCTTTAAGGCCCTCAAGATTTGGTTGATGACGCCCGATGCAGTATCTGAGATTCTTCCCCAACAAAACGATTTGTTTGATTTGGTTATCTTCGACGAGGCATCCCAGCTCTATATTGAAAAGAGCATTCCCTCGATTGCACGTGCAAAGAAAGTTGTTATTGCGGGTGACCACAAGCAACTTCGTCCATCCAGCCTTGGCGACGGTCGCTTTGACTTGGAAGATATGCTCGACGAGGATGCGGAAATTGCAGCAGCACTTGAAGAAGAAAGTCTGCTCGACTTGGCTCGTTTCCGCTACCCCGACGTACTCCTCAACACGCACTACCGTTCTAAGTATGAGGAGCTCATCGACTTCTCGAACTACGCATTCTATAAAGGAAGACTTTTTGTTGCTCCCAACACCGACAAGCCCGAAAAACCGCCTATTGAGGTTCACCAAGTGCAGAATGCCGTATGGCAAGGCCGTGCCAACCGCAAAGAGGCAGAGCGCGTAGTAGAACTCATTAAGGAGTTCTTTGCAACAAGACAGAACAACGAAACCATTGGTGTTATCGCCTTTAACGTATCGCAACGCGATATGATTTATGACGTAATCGATGAAGAATCGGTTAAGGATCCCAAATTCGGCTCCATCGTTCGCGCGGAAATGTGCCGTAAGGATAACGGTGAGGACACAGGCTTCTTTGTAAAGAACATTGAAAGCGTTCAGGGTGATGAACGTGACGTCATTATGTTCTCTATCGGCTACGCCAAGAACACAAGCGGTCGCCTCATTCACAACTTTGGTTGGCTCAACCAAAAGGGTGGCGAAAACCGCCTCAACGTTGCCATCAGCCGTGCAAAGAAGAAGATTCACATTGTCACCTCCTTCCGCCCTGCTGAACTGATGCTCGACGATGCGAAGAACGACGGTCCTCGTATTCTGAAGAGATACCTCGAATACGCCTTTGCGGTTAGCCGCGAGGATCACGAAGAGGCTGAAATGATTTTGCGTTCCTTTGGTGAGACCTATGGCATTGTTGCCGCACCTCTGGAAACCGAGTTTGCTCAACGCGTAGCGGATGCTTTGCGCGAGAAGGGCTATGACATTGATACCCAAGTCGGTATTGGTGGCTACCGCATTGACATTGCCGTTCGCAAGGGTGGCAAGTACGTGCTTGGTATTGAGTGCGACGGCAAACTTTACAGCGTTGCTTCCTCTGCCCGTGAGCGCGATTACCACCGCCAAAAATACCTTGAATCCCGTGGATGGAAGATCAAGCGTATTTGGAGTATGGACTGGTGGAGAGATCCGCAACGCGAAATTTACAACATTTGTGAAATTGTTGATAAACTCTAAAAATAACCCGAAGGGAAGGTCTTGAGACCTTCCCTTCGGGTTATTTTATTGATTTGCGGTTTGTTTTATCACAAACGCTCAATGGTTTCGGTTTCGATTGCACGCACAAACGCTGTTGCGGTGTAAATTTTGTAGCCGCCAACAAGGGCGCCGTTGTCGATTTCTTCTATTTTGTTGCCAAAATGACAGAAAAGCTTTTTGGGAACGGGATTGATAATGAGAATTTTGCTATATTCGGAGTCATAGCCAAAGTGTCTGACTGTGGTGTGACTGAAAATCTGCGCCTTAAACAGATTAAAGGAATACATAAAATGCAATCCGCCCATGGGGTGCACAATAAGCGGTATTCCCCTTTGAGGTGCCCCTACAAGCTTGCAAGAATAGGTTTTCTTCTCTGTTGTTACTTGAAAGCTCTCGCCACGGCAGACGTGGAATGCCGAAAGATAGGGGCGCTTAATTTCTGTAATATCGTAGTTCTTCTCTTTGCAAATGCGCAAAATCTCTTTGATGCACTTTTGGCGGGCGCGAATGACGCGGAAAAAGCTGAAAAGAATTGCAAAAGCAATTGAGAAAACAATCACCACAACAAGCAAAACGCTTGAGGTGATTTGAAAAAGTTCAAAAATGAGCGGAACGTACAAGGTTACAAAGTTCCACACCATCAGCAATGCAAACGGTACGATTGCATACGCCACCAGAATCGAAAAATAGGTTTTGCGCTTGGTCTTTTTGCTAACGTCACGCTTCATGCCGACTTGTTGTTGCCAATAATCAATTGCCGAAATATGCCCTGCCGTATAAATAATGAATAAAAACGGAAGAAAAAAAACAAGGGCGAGCAGTTCTTTTCCCAAATTGCCGTATGCGCCAAATAACCAAGCTACAGCAGGTACAACTGTGCGAATAGGCACAAGGATAAACATCAAGGCAATCACCGCATACTGAATCCAAAAATTCTTCTTTTGAAACAAAAATGCAAGGTAGTCTTTTATGGTAGATTCCTCATTCAGTTCCTCGCGAAAAGCGGCATACAATTCATCGTTATAAGTGGCTTTTAAGCGAATAAAGGAATTGTAATAGAGCGCCAAAAACACCAAACAAATGAGTGAATAGATGGTATAATAGAAATGCCCCACCTCAAGGACCTTGCTCCAAAGGATTGGAACAATAACAAGTCCTACCAAAAGTCCTATCATAGGAATATATTTGGAGAGCATCGGCTTTATTTTTTGCAAAAGTTTGATAAATTTCATCAAAAGTCCTCCTCTACGAGTCTCTTTATTTATCATAACACAAAAAATCCATACTGTCAATAGAAAACCCTCCGAAATACAGGCTTTCGGAGGGTTATTCAACTAACGGTTGAAATTGGGATGTTCAAGAAGCAAATTGATAAAGTGTCCACCAAGAACCGAACGTGCTTGGAAACCGATTTGACGGGCATTGACGGTATCATACCAATCGGTCAAGGGTACGCGGTCAAGAGAATCGCGCGTCATATTGATCATCGACTGATAAACTGCTTTGGTGTATTCGGGAACGTCTGCCATAACAGTCGTCCATGCCATCCAGTCGATTTTGGTATAATTTGCGCGACAGTCAAGCGGAACACCGTATTCGTTCATCTTTTCGGTATAAACGGCAATTTCCTCGCGTGCGACATCTTCGCCAAAGAGACCAAGACCGAGAAGTCTATCCCAAACCATGTTATATTTCAGGCTCCAAGTATCGTCGCGGTCAAAGGTAAGGCGCCAACCGGGAGCGTTTTGCTTTTTGGCTTCTACCTTCCAACGCTCGGCCATATCCTTGGCAATGGCGGTGTACTTCTCTTCTCCAAACAACTGACCAAATGCGCCAAGTGCCACAATGGCCTTTACGCTCAAGTTGCAGTTTTGCGCCAAGTGACCTGCAAAATCATCGGTGCAAAGTTGGTTTTCGGGATTGTAGCCATATTCTACAAGGTAATCTGCCCAAATTTGCAGAATTTCTTTGTTTTCATCTGCCATGGTGCGGTCGCCGTCGGCACGGGTTGCGGCTGCTACGGTCAAAATCGCATTTCCGCATTCCTCAACCGGCATTTGATATTTGAGTGCGTTGCCACCATATACTTGACCGTTGCAAAGCGGATACTGTCCGCAATCGTGAGGTGCGAAAGGATAGGGCCAAGCTTCGCTCTTTGCATAATCAAAGATGGGACGCATCATACCGCGTACAAGCTCGGGATTGTAGATAAGATAAAGCGGAATAGAGGGATATGTAACGTCAAGCGTTGCCATACATCCGTTGGAGAAGTTCTCCTTGGAGAAGAACATCATTTCCCCATCAATTTTGCAAAGCTTGTGTGCCGCAACGGTTTGACGGTAAGCAAGTGCGCCGATCTTTGCGTATTCGGGAGAAACCTTCTCCATTTTTGCAATCAATTCAGCATCAAATTTTGCACATTCGGCACGCAAAGCATACGCTTCGGCAACGGCAACCTTGAGCATGCTGTCAAAGTCCCCGTAAACATTCTTATAATAAGCATCGATATCGCGGTGGAAGTATTGAATGGACTTGATATCATCGTAAGCCAGCACAAAGACGTCGGAAAGTTTATCAGAGGTTGCACGCAGGAGCGGAACGGTGTAAAAGCTGACGGGTTTTGTCAGATCCGCATCGGCACGCCAGGGGCGAACGGTAAACTCGGAAATGCGATTGTTGATAACACCAAGGCTTGCGTTGGGGTGCACAAGGTGCAAATATCCCCAATCGATGCGCACGTTATCGCCCGAACGGTTGAGGGGCTTTTGCTCGTGGTTGCCCATCCAAACATGACCTTCCCCAGAGAAGCAGTCAATTTCTTTGACACATTGACCGTCACCACAAAGGTAGGATGCGGCATCGAAATAAACGCTGAAGGTATGCCCTTCCTCGCGCGGTGTAATATCGTAGAAAATATAGGAAACGGGGCGTGAGAACACCTCGGGACGATCAAGCAGTAAAGGTGTCAGGAAAGTGACACGGAGCTCACACGCGGGGTGAGAGAAAGTATAAACAGTGGATGTGGGATTGACGGTAACGTCGGTTTGCTCAAGTGCTTTCCCTTCGGGAAAATAGCGGTCGGTTACGGCAGTTTTGCCCATAAAGCGGTACTTTTGACCGTCGATGGTGATAAAACCGAACATCGATTGCAGTACACCCGTCCAATGGCGTGTGTGGTCATCGGTGAGTTTATCGGTAAAGCTCCAAATGCTGAAATAAGGATCATTTGCCACAAGCGGAATCGCTGTAGGGCGAAATGTTTGAGTGTTTTTCATAGTCTTTCTCCTCTTCTTTTTTGATAGAAAACGGAATAAGTGCGCAAAATGGGCACGCTATCGAGAATGCAATTCACAGATGGACGTGCCCATTTAGGGGATTTTTTGAATTAAACGGAGTGAATGCCGTTTGCCTTGTCGGCGTGGTCAGCATCAATACCGTATTTCTTCGCCTTGCGGTATTCGAAGAACTTCTTAGATACCTCAGGGAACAATGCGTAGGAGAGAACGTCCTCGTCTTGCTCGAGATATTGAGGAATCTCCGAGCGGAGTTGTTCAAGCTCGGGCTTGAGTGCATCTGCGGGACGGTAGTCGATGGGCTTTTCGTCACCAATAATCTTCTTGGTGAATGCAGGATCGATGGCAACGGGAGTTTTACCGTATTCGCCACGAACAATGCCCTTGAATTCTTTGGTAACGGTCTTGTATCTTTCACCCATAATTACGTTGAATACTGCTTGAGTACCAACAATTTGGGAGGAAGGAGTTACCAAAGGAGGATAGCCAACGTCTGCACGAACACGCGGAACTTCTTCAAGAACCTCGGTGAGCTTATCGGACTTGCCTGCTTGTGCAAGCTGGCTCATCAGGTTGGAAAGCATACCGCCGGGAACTTGATATACGAGTGCGTTAACGTCAACCTTAAGTGCCTTGGGATTGAGCAAGCCGCTTGCAAGATAGCTTTCACGCAGAGGTGTGAAGTGCTTGGTGATCTTATCGAGGTCGGTCAATTGAATGCCGGTATCGTAAGGAGTGCCTGCAAGAGCGGCTACCAGAGCCTCTGTGGGAGGTTGAGAGGTACCCAGTGCCATAGGAGAGATAGCGGTGTCGATTACGTCTACGCCTGCTTCAACTGCCTTCATAAGGGTCATAGAAGCCAAACCTGCGGTATAGTGGGTATGGAGCTGTACGGGAACCTTAACAGACTCTTTGATGGTCTTTACAAGGTCGTAAGCATCGTAGGGCTTAAGAAGTCCTGCCATATCCTTGATACAGATGGAATCTGCACCCATCTCCTCAAGCTGCTTTGCATACTTGGAGTAGTACTCCATGGTGTATACGGGACCTGTGGTGTAAGAGAACGCCGCTTGAACGTGTCCGCCCTCTTTGCGAGTAGCGTTGATAGCGGTCTTAAGGTTACGGGGATCGTTAAGAGCATCGAAAATACGAATGATATCGATACCGTTTGCGATGGATTTTTGAACGAAATACTCTACTACGTCATCGGAATAGTGACGGTAGCCGAGAATGTTTTGTCCACGGAAAAGCATTTGCAGTTTGGTGTTCTTAACCTTATCGCGAATGGTGCGCAATCTTTCCCAAGGATCTTCATTGAGAAAACGCATGCAAGAGTCAAAGGTTGCACCGCCCCATGCTTCAAGGGAGTGATAACCAACTTTGTCCATCTCCTCGAGAATGGGAAGCATTTCTTCGGTTGTCATACGAGTAGCTATGAGCGACTGATGGGAGTCGCGAAGCACTGTTTCTGTAATTTTTACTTTTGCCATTTCAAATATACTCCTATCAGATTAAGATTAGCCAAAGCAGGACAAGAGAACGCCTGCGGCTACGGCAGAACCGGTAACGCCTGGCACGTTGGGGCCCATTGCGTGCATCAACAGGAAGTTGGAGGGGTCAGCCTTTTGTCCTTCAATTTGAGATACACGTGCCGCCATAGGAACAGCAGATACACCTGCGGAACCAATCAAAGGATTGATTTTGCCGCCGGTAACCTTGCACATAATCTTTGCGGTGAGAAGTCCACCGAAAGTAGAAATCATAAATGCTACAAGTCCCAAGCAGATGATGAGCAGAGTTTGACCCTTGAGGAAGGATTGCGCGGTTGCGGTTGCACCAACGCTGATGCCCAAAAAGATGGTAACAATGTTCATCAATTCGTTTTGTGCGGTTTTGGAAAGACGGTCGGTAACGCCGCAAACGTTGAGCAGGTTACCAAACATCAAGCAACCAATCAATACGAGTGCATCGGGAACGATAAGGGCTACAACAATGGTAACCATAATGGGGAAAATGATCTTTTCGGTCTTACTTACTTGACGAAGAGCAGTCATTTTGATTTTTCTCTCCTCTACTGTGGTCATCAGACGCATCAGAGGGGGTTGAATCATAGGAATGAGTGCCATGTAAGAATAAGCCGCAATAGCGATTGCACCGAGGAGCTCGGGAGCGAGGGTTTTGGTTACGGTAATAGCCGTAGGACCGTCTGCACCACCGATGATACCGATGGAAGCCGCTTGCTCGGGTGTGAAAGCACCGGAGAGAAGCGCGCCTGCAAATGCAACGAATACACCCAATTGTGCGCCTGCACCGATGAGCAAGCTCTTGGGGTTGGAAATGAGAGGTGTAAAGTCGGTCATAGCACCAATACCGATAAAGATAAGGCAAGGATACAAACCTGTTTTAACACCGATGTAGAGAATGTCGAGGAGCCCTCCGTGGCGAAGAACTTCACCGTAGTTGATGGGGGCACTCGTCATAAAATAGGTTTCGTGGAACAAGCCACCACCGGGAAGATTGGTCAAAAGCATACCAATCGCGATGGGAAGCAACAAAAGCGGCTCAAATCCCTTAACAATTGCAAGGTACGCAAGCACGCATACAATACCAAGCATAACAATGGTTTGCCACCACTGCGCTTCTACGCTGTTAATCAGCTTATAAACGCCTGTGGATTCCCAAAAGTTAAGCAAGCTGGAAAGCAATGCATCCATAAACGTATTTCCTTTCTGATAAATTCAAGACTTTCAAAAAGAAAATCAGTTCAGAGTTACAAGTACTGCGTCGGTTGCAACAGATGCACCTTGTGCAGCCTCAACAGAAGCAACAACACCGTCAGCGGGAGCCATAATGTCATTTTCCATCTTCATAGCTTCGAGAACGCAAAGAACGTCGCC
>JAZOMJ010000083.1:0-3218 GCA_045653865.1 Eubacteriales bacterium | reverse complement strand
CACCGCCGGTGATATACATTTTACGGTTTGTAATATCGGCAAAGACTTTCTCCAAATTTTCAAACAAAAGGATATCATCGGTTTCAGCGGAAAGGTCGGCAACACCGCTGTAAAGGTACAGCGCGCGAACACAGTGACCGTTGGCACTCTCCAAGTGACGAATATCAACGTCATCCTGCGCGCCATAAAGGTTATCCGCATAAATGGGCGTGTCTTTTTCGTTGTTTCCGCGCATTTCCAAAAAGAAGCGCGCCATATTTAAATATTTTTCGTTTTTGGTGTGGCGGTAAAGCTTAATCAGTGCCAGCTCGATTTCCTCGTGGCCGGGCGTCATAAAGCCTGCGGAGTTTTCTATCAGAAATACGCGCTCAATTAAATCACAATAGCGCTCCATGATTTTGAGAAACCGATCGCGCCCCGTCGCCTTGTGATAAGCAATAGCGGCTTCAATCAAATGTCCGGCGCAATAAAGCTCGTGGCGGTCGCGGTTTTTGAAGATCAAGTGCGGGTCGATCTGCTGATGCTCGGAGTTGAGGTATCCGTCATCACGTTGTGCACGTTCCATACATTCTATCAGTTCTTCGCAAAGTGCCTCGTGCTCGCGCATACCATCGGGGTCTTGTTCTAAAAGATAAGCGACAGCTTCCATCCATTTAGCAACGTCTGAATCAAAAAAGAAGTGCGGTTTTTTACCGTTCTTGATATAATTAAAGCGCAGAGCATCAAAGCGACCGCTTTCTTCAAATCTTTTACGCACGTTGGAGAGGGAGACATTCTTGTTCAAATCACTTCTGCTTTTCCAAAAACCGTCTGTGAGTGTAACAGATTGGAAGGGAATAAAATCAACGGTTTTCATACGTTACTCCTTTTCTGTAATCGAACGAATGATTTCTCCTGCCATCATCAGTCCTGCCACGGGCGGAACGTAAGGAAGAGACGCCGGGGGGATGCGTGTAGCATCTTCCTTTGTGAATACAATCGGCTTTTTTGCTTCCTCGGTGGAGTAGACCACCTTGAGGTGCGTAATGCCGCGCGCCTTGAGTTCTCGACGCATCACACGCGCTAAGGGACAGCCGCTTGTTTTGGCAAGATCGGTTACGCAAAAGCGAGAAGCATCCAACTTGTTGCCGGTTCCCATTGCGCAGATGAGCGGAACGTTTGCCGCCTTGCAACGCACGGCAAGCTCGATTTTTGCCGATACCGTGTCAATGGCATCTGCAACGTAATCAAAACCGTCAAGAGGGAAGTCATCGGCATTTTCGGGCAGGTAAAAGACTTGGTTTGTTACCACCTTGCAATCGGGATTGATGTCAAGAATACGGTCACGCATCACATCAACCTTGGGACGTCCCACGGTGGAGTGGAGAGCAACAATTTGGCGGTTGATGTTGGAAAGAGAAACAGTATCGTTATCGAATAAATGCAACTCTCCCACACCTGCGCGCGCCAAAGCCTCGCAAACGTAGCCACCTACGCCACCAACACCAAAAACGGCAACCTTCGCTGCCGCAAGCTTCACAATTCCATCCTCGCCCAAAAGCATTGCCGAGCGGATGTGTTCTTCTTTTACTCTCATAGCATTGCCTCCCATTGTTTATTCGCTCCTATTCCATACAGCTGTCATTCAAACAGAAGATAAGGAAATTTACGAGTTATGAAAGGCTCCCTTGTGTAAAGGGAGCTGTCAGTCGAAGACTGACTGAGGGATTGTTGTTCCTTGAAACTACTTTTTACAATCCCTCCGTCACGGCAAGCCGTGCCACCTCCCTTTACACAAGGGAGGCTTGTTTTAAGTTCCGCAAAGCGCAAAAAGGTGGCTTGCCCTTTTTTTCATTATAGCAGAATTTTATCTTTTTTGCAAGGGCTTCTTTACAAATTGAAAAAAATATAGTATAATATAAAAGATTCCAAGCAAGGAGAGAACAAAATGACCCCCGATCAACAATTAATCGAGACCTGTGCCGCCTCAAAATCGGTTTTTGAGGGCAAAATTCTGCACGTTTTTGTGGATGACATCAACCTGCCAAACGGTGGCAAGGGCTTTCGCGAATATATCAAGCACATAGGAGCGGTTGCCGTGCTTCCTCTAACCGATGATGGCAATGTCATCTGCGTGCGCCAATACCGCTATGCCGTAGCTGAGGTAACCACCGAAATTCCTGCAGGCAAGCTTGATGCTCCCGACGAAGACCCCCGCGAGGCGGCTTTGCGCGAGTTGCGCGAGGAAACGGGAGCGCGTTGCAAAGAATTGACCTATCTTGGCACCTATCTTGCATCCCCCGCTATTTTGGATGAAAAAATCAATCTCTATTTGGCGCGCGGACTCGACTTTGGCGAGACCGACCCCGACGACGATGAATTCATCGACGTGGTGCAAATTCCACTTGCCGAAATGGTAGAGCGTGTGATGAAAGGCGAAATTTTGGATGGCAAAACACAGCTTGCCATTCTCAAGGTAAACGAACTGCTTCGCCGTGAGCAAACAGAAAGTGAAGGAAACAACCAATGACAAAACAAAACGTAATGATTGATATTCTCACCTCTCGCATCGAGATGAATATGTCTTTGTTCGATGAGGATGCAGAAGCCGAAGAAATAGAAGAATCCATTCCGCAATCCTTTGAGGATGTGTTAAAGAATTTTTCGGGTGAAATGCCTGAGCCCACCGAAATGCTGATGGAGGGCAAGCTTTTGATAGCAGAGCACCGTGTAGAGCTTGTTTATGCCGAAAGTGAGCTAACGGGCATGCAAGGCTCTCTTACCGCCATTGGATTTGAGCCATCAAACCCCGATCTCGTTTCTATGGTTCGCACAGGCCCCGTCCGTACGGCAATGACCTTTGAAGAGGGCAAGAGACACATCTGCCTTTACAACACGCCCTTTTCCGAGTTCGAGGTTTGCGTGCGCACCATCAAGGTCAACAACCGCCTTTTAGAGGAGAACAGACTCGAACTTGATTACCTCATCGAAATCCACGGCGCGCAAGCCGAGCATTGCAAAATGACCGTCACCGTCCGCCCGGGAGCGGAGATCTAACTCTATAAAAACATCCCCTGTCAAACACAAAGACGTTTTAGCAGGGGATGTTTATTCTTTTCTGCGCAGAAAATAAGAGTTTCATCATAAAATGCGCTATTGTTATTTTTCGTCTTTGTTGTTATAATATAGTCGTAAGCTTACGAGAAACAAATAAAAAAAGGAGAATTTATATGAACTCA
>JAZOMJ010000082.1:0-7834 GCA_045653865.1 Eubacteriales bacterium | reverse complement strand
GAATCAAAGATGAGCATCCGTAGGGGCGATTCACGAATCGCTCGTTTTTTATTATCGATAATCGCTCGTTACGGGACGCCGAGGACGTCGTCCCCTACAAAATTTGTTTTACGTTGGCATTTTTATTTCTCGGTGTTTTTTGAAACAGTTCCAATGGATTTCTTCGAATTTTTTCTTACCTTGTAGGGGGCGACGTCCTCGACGCCCCGCTCGAAAAAAGTCAAAACGAATTAAGGCGGGCGATTCGTGAATCGCCCCTACGGTATTTACCACAAAAAACTTATCTTTTCAAAAACAATATTTTCAATTTTTTATTTTCAATAAAAAAGATATGCAAAACCTATTGCACTTTGCGCTTTTTTGCGGTATAATATATCATGTTGAATTATGGCTATTTTGAAGCTGACAAATTTTGGAGGATAAAAACATGACAAAAAAGCTTGAAAAATTGAAGAATTTTAGCGGCGTGCAAGGTCCTGTGCTTACCATCGTTATGGATGGTGTAGGTCTTGCTCCCGATACCGTTTCCAACGCCGTTGCAGGCGCATACACCCCCAATCTTGACGCCCTGATGAAGAACTACCCTATGGTATCTCTCAAGGCTCACGGCACCGCTGTTGGTCTCCCCTCTGACGATGATATGGGCAACAGTGAGGTTGGTCACAACGCTCTTGGCGCAGGTCAAGTATTTGCACAAGGTGCAAAGCTGGTTTCCAACTCCATCGAGTCGGGCAAGATGTTTGCATCCGCAACCTGGCAAGAGCTTGTTGCCAACGTAAAGGCAAACGGCTCTACCCTGCACTTCCTCGGTCTGTTCTCCGACGGTAACGTGCACTCTCACATCGACCACCTCAAGGCAATGCTGAAGCAAGCAAAGGTTGAGGGCGTTCACACCGTTCGCGTTCACATTCTTCTTGACGGCCGTGACGTTGGCGAAACCTCTGCTCTTGATTACATTCTTCCCTTTGAAGATTTCCTCGCAAGCCTGAACGGTGACGGCTTTGATGCTCGCATCGCATCCGGCGGCGGACGTATGACCATTACTATGGACCGTTATGAAGCAAACTGGAAGATGGTTGAAGAGGGTTGGAAAACCCACGTACTTGGCGAGGGCCGTCAGTTCTGTTGCGCGGCTAAAGCAGTACAGACCTACCGCGATGAGCTTAAGGTCATTGACCAAGACCTCCCCGCTTTCGTGATCGCCGAGGATGGCAAGCCCGTTGGCACCATCAACGATGGCGATAGCGTTATCTTCTTCAACTTCCGCGGTGACCGTTCTATTGAAATTTCCAAGGCGTTTGACGCAAAGGAAGGCGAGTTTGACAACTTCGACCGCGTTCGCGTTCCCTCTGTTGTTTACGCAGGTATGCTCGAGTACGATGGCGACCTCCACATTCCCAACAAGTATCTCGTATCTCCCCCCGAAATCACCAACACTATGGGTGAATATCTTGCCGCTATGGGCGTTCCCGTTCTCGCTATCTCCGAAACCCAAAAGTACGGTCACGTAACCTACTTCTGGAACGGTAACAAGTCCGGCAAGTTTGATGATGAACTCGAGGATTATATCGAAATTCCCTCTGACGTTGTTCCCTTTGAGCAACGCCCCTGGATGAAGTGCGCAGAGATCACCGATAAGCTGATTGAGTGCCTCAAGAGCGGCAAGTATAAGTATCTGCGTGTAAACTTCCCCAACGGCGATATGGTTGGTCATACCGGCTCTTTGGCGGCAACCCGTTGCTCTATGGAAGCACTTGACCTGCAACTCGGCAGAATTCTGCCTGTTCTTGATACCCTCGGTGGCGTAGCCATCATCACCGCTGACCACGGCAACGCTGACGAAATGTATGAAATGGACAAAAAGTCGGGCCAACCCAAGGCAGATAAGAACGGCAAGTTCAAGGCAAAGACAAGCCACACCCTCAACCCCGTTCCCTGCATCATCTATGACAACACCAACGCAAAAGACAGTTACACCGTAAAGCTTGACGGCTCCTTTGGTCTTTCCAACGTAGCCGCTACCACCGTTAACCTGCTTGGCTACGAGGCACCCGAAATGTGGGATGCTTCTATCATTGAGGTAAAATAATGCAATTCAAAACCGAGCTTCACGCTCACACAAGTGAGGTCAGCCCTTGCGGACACGTCACCGCCCCCGAGGTGGCGGAACGTTTTATTGCCGAGGGCTACACCTCGCTCGTTATCACCAATCACTACTGCGACTACGTCATCGATAATCTTTCGGGCTCTTGGCAAGAAAGGATGGACTACTACATGCGCCCCTACTACCTGATGCGCGAGAGTGCGGGTGACCGCCTCAACGTTATTCTCGGTTGTGAGTTGCGCTTTGTGGGTAGCATCAATGATTATCTCATCTACGGCATTACCGAAGAATTTTTGCGTCAAAACCCCGATTTGCACAAGATGACCTTGCGCAATTTTACCCCCATCGCCCGTGAAAACGGCTTTTTGGTGGTGCAGGCGCATCCTTTCCGCAATGGAATTATGATTGTCAATCCCCGTGACATTGACGGTATGGAAACCTTTAACGGCACACCCAACTACGACGGTCGCAATCCCGTTGCCGATGCTTGGGCAAAGCAATACGGATTGATTCGCACCTCGGGCAGCGATTTTCACAACCCCGATCAGTACGGCACGGGCGGTATTTTGACGAGTGCCGCAATTCGCACAAGCGAAGAGCTTGTGGCTGTGCTGAAAAGCGGTAATTATACGCTGCATTGCGAGGGTCCTGCCGCAGAACGCGAAAACATTGTCGATTACCCTGCAAAATATTGATTTTCAAGGAGAATTCTATGGAACCTTGTAAATATGCAAATCTTGAAGAATTGGCGTCTGCTTGTGCGACTTGTCAAAAGTGTGCACTTGGAGAGACACGCACAAAGCTCGTGTTTGGCGTGGGCAACCCCAATGCCGATCTCTTGTTCGTTGGCGAAGCCCCCGGTGAGCAAGAGGATCTGACAGGTACTCCCTTTGTGGGCAGAGCCGGTCAGTTGCTTGACAAATTCCTTTACGCCGTTGACATTGAGCGCAAGGATGTTTACATCGCCAATATTCTCAAGTGCCGCCCGCCCAAGAACCGCGATCCCCTGCCGGCAGAAGAGGATGCCTGCATCGATTATCTGCGTCAGCAGGTCAAATTGATTCAACCCAAGGTAATCGTTTGTCTCGGTCGCATCTCCGCGATGCGCCTCATCAAGCCCGATTTCAAAATTTCGGTGGAGCACGGCACGTGGTTCGAGCGTGGCGACTATTTGATGACTGCGGTTTACCATCCTGCGGCACTGCTCCGCGATCCTCGCCGCCGCGAGGATATGCTGCGCGATATGCAGGCTATTAAGGCAAAGCTGGACGAGATGCGAGGAAACGATTGATATGTTAGATTTCTTCCCCAGACTTCTCACCATCATTCTCACGCTCTTCTTTTTGATGATTTGCGGTTATATTTGCCGCAAGACAAAAATCATTGACGATAAGGCATCTAAAGCGCTCTCGCGCCTGATTGTCTCCATTGGGCAACCGATGATGATCATCGGAGCGCTGAACAACGTCAAATTCTCGCAAGAAAATCTGACAACCGCGTGGCAGGTGCTCCTGATTAGCCTTGCAATGCACGTCCTGATGGCGATAATGGCGTTCTTGATTTGCCGACCGATGAAAAAAGGCAACTTTGATAGAGCCAAGGTGTTTGAGTTCTCGCTTGTGTTTGCCAACGCAGGCTTTATCGGCTTCCCGATTCTCGATTCTATCTTTGGCAATGGCATTGGCAGTTTTATGGGCGCGTTTTACGTGGTGGTGTTCAATCTCTTCCTTTGGACGTGGGGCATTATGATTCTCGCACGCGAGCGTGACGACATCAAGCTGACCCCCCGAAAGATTTTTATCAACTACGGCACTGTTCCCTGCGCCATTGGTATTCTGCTCTTTTTGTTGCAACCCTATATTGTTCCCGCAGAGGGTTCTCTGCTCGCTCCCACATATAGTGCACTCTCACAGTTTTTCAACTATCTCGGTTCGCTCTGTACGCCCATTTCTGTTCTTGTAACAGGTGCGCTGCTCGCAACCATGCCGCTCTCGGATATGTTTAAGAACGCGCGTCTCTATTTGCATTCGAGCATTAAATTGATTGTGTTCCCCATCATCCTTTGCCTATTGGCAAAGCTTGTGGGACTGAATGACACCTACGTTTTGCTTGTTACAGCAATGGCAGGTGTGCCGAGTGCCGCAATGGTAACCATGCTTGCAGAATTGCACGACATCGAACCCGGCTACGCCTCGCAATCGGTGGGAATGACCTCTATCCTTTCCACCGCAACGCTTCCCCTTGTGATGTTGTTTGCGCAGTGGGTGGTTACGTGGTGAAAATCTATTTGGAATGAAAACACCGCCAAATACAATCTTAATTGGTTGCTTTTGGCGGTGTTTTATATTTTCAAATGCTACGCAAATCAACTTGCATTGCGGTGTATAGACATAAAGAATGTTTTGTGATATACTATTCTTAAAGAAAGGCGGTGTAGCTATGATTTATGAAACAATTGGAAACAACATTAAAATTTTTAGAAAAGAACGCAAAATGACACAAAGCGAGCTTGCGGAATTGTTATTTGTCTCTCCTCAAATGGTCTCACGATATGAAAACAATGGTGCAGCGCCGGATATTGCAATGCTTGCCCAAATATGCCAAATTTTTCACGTTTCAATGGATACATTATGCGGTCTGAACAGTACCTCAAAAGAGAAACAGATCAAGCGACTATACGAGAAATACCTTGAAAAATCAAAAGGTGATTTTTCAACCCTTTGTAAACAATATGAGCATTTTATTATTGATGCCGCCGGTTTTATAAATGACGAGCGAGTAATGAAAATACAACTTTTACTTCTTGAAAATCTCCACGATAACATAGAAAATGAGATACAACATCGAGAGATAAATGAAAAGATATTCGAATGTGCTACTCGAATTTTGGATCTTTCACAAGATGATGAGCTTCGCAGTTATGCAAATTACAGAATGGCTGTATATTATTGTGAGACTCCGTTTGAAAACAAAGATTATCAAAAAAATTTATGTTTATCAAAAGAATACTTGCGAAAGGTGTTAATGTGTACGTATTTTCCGGAATACACACCTATACTTGGGGTTGATGTTCGCTCCGATGATTATACAAAAGCACAGATTGACAATATAGATTTTTTTGCAGGCATGTTATACAAATCTATACAACAGTTGTATAGACAAGATAAAGAGAATGGTATTTCGGCAAAATATGATGAATTATTTTGTGGTTTGAAAAAATACTTGACAAATAAATAATTTTTGCTTTACTGTCTATAAAAATAAAACTTGTTGGGAAAACCAACCAACCTTTCTGGATGCCAAACGAAAGCCTCCCCTGTGTAAGGGGAGGTGGCATTTTCGCAAGAAAATGACGGAAGGGTTGGCTCTTTCTTTTTTAGTTTATTAGTTAGAACCAACCCTTCAGTCTCACTTCGTTCGACAGCTCCCCTTGCACAGGGGAGCCTTTCTTTTATGCAATCTGTTGCTTGAAACTTTGAATAAAAGTTATTAGAATCCTTTTGTTAGGAATGTTAAAACACAAAAGACGCCATCTTGAAAGATAGCGCCTTTTTTGTTTAATGATGGTGATGATGCCCGTGATGGTGATGATGGTGGTGGTGTCCGTGTCCGCTCTCCACGTGGTGGACGGTGCAGTTATGCTCGTGGCAATGCTCACCCGGAGCTTCGAGTTCGAGCGTTGCGTGGGCAATGCCGTGCTCGGCAAGTTCTTCGCGAATAGCGTGCTTGATGTGGTGTGCATCACCGCTAGCAACCACGTGAAGCGTTGCATAGTTGTGATATCCATCCATGCTCCATACGTGCACGTGGTGAACATCCTCTACCCCATCAATGTGGCAAAGATGCTCGCAAATTTCATCGATTTCGATGCCGTGAGGCGTTTTTTCGAGAAAAAGATCGATGGCTTCTTTCAAATTTTTGATAGCGTTGATAAAGATAAAGGTCGCCACGCCAATGGACATCAAGGGGTCGATAATGGCAATATCGGTAAAGCGCATAACGACGGCTCCAACGAGAACAACCAGCCAACCGAGAACGTCCTCAAGCATATGCAGATTAACCGCCTTTTGGTTGAGCGAATCCCCTTCCCTTGTAAAAAACGCCGCGAGGAAGTTGACCACCGCTCCGATGATGGCAAACAAAATCATTCCGTCGTAGTTGATGGGCGTGGGATGGATGATGCGCACAATGGCGTTGTAAATGACAAGAACCGAGCCCACCAAAAGGATGAGCGTGGTCAGGACACTGCCGATAACAGAATAGCGCGTGTAGCCGTAAGTATAGTGCTCGTCGGGCTCTTTTTTGCTTTTCTTTTCTAAAAAATACGAAACGCCAATGCTTGCGGCATCTCCGATATCGTGTACGGCATCCGAAACGATGGCAACACTTCCCGTAAAAAAGCCGCCCACAAACTCAAAGATGGAAAAAGCCAAATTGAGAATGAATGCGATGAGAATATTTCTTTCTGTTTTCATATTTGTCTCCTTTAAAATATTATCCTCATTATAACATATTCTGCTTGAAATTGCAATAGAATTTCTCAAATTGTTTTATAAAATGAGAAAAAAGCGCTTATTCAGCGCTTTCCTCCTGCTTTTTTTGTTTGAGTCGATAATTTTTTAAGAAATCTTCGATAGCTTTTTCGTTGGTTTGATTAACATATTTTCTAAAATCTTCGTACACTTGCAAGCCAAACGAGCGATAATCCATTGCAAGAACTTTTTGAATTTTCAGCTTGCGAATTTCTTCGGGAACTCCAAAAATCATCATAATGGCATTCAGTGCTCCCTCCAAACGAACGGGCAACGAGGCAGAATGCGTTGTGGTCATTAAGGTAGCGTATTCAATGCCCGAAACAATGGCTTCGGCTTCAACAAACTGTTCCTCCGTCCAATCGGGACAGAATTGACCAAAGACCTGCTTCATTTTTTCGACATCGTTGGCGCGAATGTTTTCCAATGTGATAGGATGCGAATAAGCAGAAACCAAAAAATCCTTCATTTGCGGAATTTCTTCGCTAACAGATGCCAGCGTGGCAACCTCCAAACAATAAGACAGCAAAGAACTCTTCCCTTCATCGGTTGAAGCTTCGATCAACTTCCATTGATGGTCGCACATCATTGTGACGAGAACATCTAAAATATGTTCCTTTGTGGGAAAGTAAAAAGTGAGATTTCCCGTACCGATATCGGCTTTGCGGCAAACCTCTGCCGCGGTTGTTTTGGAGAAACCTTTCTCGAAAAATAAATCAATGGCCACTTGAATAATTGCCAAACGCGTTGGACTTTCTTTTCTCAAACGTCCCATATCGGTTACCTCCTCAAGTGTCGAAATTCTATAGTTTGAAGAATCCCAAGATTAGGATTTATCCAAATTATATCATATTTCCAACAAAATTTCAAGGGTTTGGGGAGATTTTTTTATTTGAACGCAAAAATGGCGGAGAGAGAGGGATTCTGAACCCAAGAGTGCGCGTTTGACACAAGAATTTATAATTTCTATTACGCACGCTATGCAAAATGCAAAATGAATTTGCATTTTGCGAGGGCTCAAATTGTATCACTACATAAAACAAACAACAGAGGATGCGCTACGCGCATCCTCTGTTGTTTGTTTGGCGGAGAGAGAGGGATTCGAACCCTCGTTAGGGTATTAGCCTAAACACGATTTCCAGTCGTGCGCCTTAGACCAGCTCAGCCATCTCTCCGTGCCGACTTGAATATTATAGCA
>JAZOMJ010000081.1:0-33220 GCA_045653865.1 Eubacteriales bacterium | reverse complement strand
CGAATGCGGTATGCACATTTATCAGAAGGCAGGCTTTATCGACACAGGCATCATTGATGACGGCGAGGCTGTCATGAAGCTGATGCTGTAAGTTTGTCAAATTCCAATTTGTCGAGCTGAATAGGCGTTGAATGTTGGTGTAATTTTGGTGCAAATTTGGTGCAACACTTTATAGGGCGATACTTACGATATTCACGATATCAAACAGCGTTTATAAAACATAAAAGGGCGACTCAATTTGCAAAAAAATGAGGCGTCCTATTTACATTTTGTCGATTTTGTGGTATAATAGAATAAAGAAAGTCGAATTTTGCAAAAGGAGATTTTGATGTGAAAAAGATTTTATTCGTTTGTGTGGCTTTGATCTGCCTTTTGGCGCTTTGCGCTTGTCAAAAACAAACGCCCACCGAATTGGATACCGAAAATCCCTATTTTACGGGCAAGGTGATTGAAATTGAAGAACGCGGGTGCCTGATGGAAATTACCAACACGGGCAACGGCAATTTTTACGTTGGTGAGAGAGTTATCGTCAACACCAACATCAAAGACTGTCCCAAATTTGCGGTTGGCGACCATTTGCGCATCTCCTTTGACGGCAAGGTTGCGCTCTCTTATCCCGGGCAGGTACTCAACGTCTACTCGGTTGTCAAAACCGATGCAAACGGCAATCCCTAAATAGAAATATGTGTATAGAAAAACGGCATTTTGATCTTGGTCGAAGTGTCGTTTTTTTGTGCAAAAAGAGTATTTTGTTTACAAAAAAATTGTGTCACCCTCTTTACTTTTGGAATATCCTATGATATAATCTAAATAATAGACATTTGACAGACGGGAATGGTGACAGTATGAAAGAAATAACAAAACAAAAAATAGCAGAATGGTTCAAAAAAATAGTGCAATTTCTGCTCAATCCGCGCTTTATTTTATGCTTTGGCTTGGCGTGGATGATTACCAACGGCTGGTGTTACATCTTTATTGGCGTGGGCTCTTATTATGATATTGGATGGATGCTTTATATAGGCACTACCTATTTGGCTTTTCTTTGGTTGCCCATCACACCCGAGAAGATTATTACCATTCCTATGGCAATTGCTTTTTTGAAGTCGTTTTTCCCAAAGGATCAAAGCACGCTTGCCGTTTTGGAGCAGATGTATCAAAAGGCAAAGGATGCTATGAAGAGAAAAAAGAAAAAGCAAGAGAAACAGAATGTCATCATCGAAACCAATAACGAAGAAAACTCTTAACGATAAAGGGGTTCGTCATTTAGCGCAGAACAAAAGCCACACGGAAAATGCAACCCGAATTTTCATTCAATTTTCAACAAACCAATATAATGTTGAAACCCACCGACAAAAATCGGTGGGTTTCTTCCTTTTTTATGTGGCTTTTTAGTCGCGCTTTGGGTCTCTTTCGTACCCCAGTACGCCGACGAGAACCAAATCACGCCTTCTGCATTTAACTGACGCAGCCCCTTTTGTTATTGTTTCATCACTTTAACAAAGTGAAACATTTCATCGGGGCCCTCGTCGGGGTCATGCTCGTCATCGTCGGGCATTGGGTGACTTGGTTGAAAATACTCACACCAAAACTCGGTGATTTGAAAACCGCACTTGTTGACGTAAAAGTGAATATTGCGCTTATCAAAATAAGGCGTGCAGGTCTCCCAAACCACCGTTTCGGGGTGGAGGGCTTCCACGGCAAGCCACGCACCGTAGCCAATGCCTTTGCTGTGCTCGTCGGGATTTGTAAATAGAATTTCCAACTCGTTGCGATGTGTTTCGTTATCAATTTTGAGAATCACACCGCCCACATTTTTGCCATCCACAACAATGCGATAGGTTTCATTTTCGGGGGCATCGATGCATTTCTCAATAGTTTTGCGAGAGATGATTTCACCGTCAAAATCAAGGTGATTGTCGCGTTCGCCAAATTCTATCATAGCCCCGTGCTTAAATGCCCATTGGTTGTCGAGAATAAATTGCTCACGGTCATTTTGGGTGAGGGGGGCAAGTGTTACTTTTGTGTTTTTCATAATTTCCTCCTGCAAAAAAAAGATGGCTCGGGCTATTGCATACACAATAACCCGAGCTCACTCGGACACCTAATCCGGCATTTGAATGCTACGGCATTCCGCCTCCGGTGACCAATGTTTCATTGCTATCAGTTTACCACAAAAGGGAAGAAAAGTCAATAGGACGTGTCAAAAAAATGGCATTTTTCCTATATTCCGTAGTTTCCTGTCAAGGGGTCTTTGAAAATCCCGATTTCGGGAGTGAAAAAGGTGAACACAATAAAGCAAACTGCAATGGCACCAAGGCAAGCGATTGCCAATTTGGGGCGTTTGCAGGTTACACTCTCTTTTTTAAAGAGTCGCGTTTCCGCGATATACGCAACCGCCGCCGAAACAAAAAAGATGGCAATGTTGATCCAATCGGGGGATTTGCCAATGGCACCGTTGTAGGTGTAAAAAAGAACAGGAATCAAACCAAGTCCCAAAAGAATCCCACGCAACTTTATGCACCAAAAATCGGCTCTCTCTTCAAAGAAAAAGGCTTGCGCGATAGCGAAAAGAAACATCGGCCAAAAGAGCAGTTTCATGTGTTCCCAAGTGGATTCGTTCACGCCAGAGAGGGGTGCAATCCACACCGCTTTCCCAAGCCAATCATACAAAAAATGCAATATTGTCCCCACAAACGAGGTTATGGCAAAGCCCATCAGCTGCCAAAGTCCAATCGATCGTTTCATAATACCTCCAAACAGAGTTTGTGTAATAGTGTATGCCTTTGGCAAGAGAACTATGCCGAAAATATTGACAACCACTTAATATTTTGTTATAATAAAAGATAATAAAGAAAAAGGAGGGAAGACAGATGCTTGAAGTGGTAGCCGCCCTGATTTGGCAGGGTGAAAAATTTATGATTTGTCAGCGCCCCGCACACAAAGCTCGCGGACTTCTTTGGGAGTTTGTCGGTGGCAAGGTAGAGGCAGGTGAAACACGGGAGCAAGCCCTCACTCGCGAGTGCCGTGAGGAGCTCGGTGTGCTTCTTTCGGTGGGGGATTTGTTTATGGATGTTACCCACGAGTATCCCGATTTGGTTGTGCATCTCTCGCTTTTTCACGCTACGATTGCAAAGGGGGAAGTGCAAAAGTTGGAGCACAACGACATTCAATGGATTACCCCCGAGGAAATTCCCAACTACGATTTTTGCCCGGCAGACGTTGAAATTCTGCAAAAAATACGAGAGACGTTCCATCAATCAGAGAAAACGGAGGACAAATAGATGTTTGAAGAAGTAAAAAGAAATTTTGGTTTTGGTTGTATGAGACTGCCCATGAATGGCGAAGAGGTCGACTATGCAGAGGTCAATCGTATGGTGGATGCTTTTATTGCGGCAGGCTTTAACTATTTTGATACTGCCCACGGATACATTGACGGCAAGAGTGAAAAGGCAATCAAAGCGTGCCTCACCTCGCGCTATCCGCGAGACCAATACATTTTAGCAAACAAGCTCTCCGAATGGTTTTTTGAAACCGAAGAGGAGGTTCTCCCTCTGTTCGAACAACAACTTGAAATTTGCGGTGTAGATTATTTTGATTTTTATCTATTCCACGCGCTCAACCGCACCTCTTACGAAAAGCACAAGCGTTTGCACACCTTCCAAACCGTTGACAAGCTGCACAAGGAGGGAAAGGTGCGCCATGTTGCAATGTCTTTCCACGATTCGGCAGATGTATTGGATACCATTCTTTCCGAGCAACCGCAAATCGAGGTTGTGCAACTGCAAATCAACTATCTCGATTACGATGACCCGGGCGTGCAAAGCAAGGCGTGCTACGACGTAGCCGTAAAACACGGCAAAAAAGTGATTGTTATGGAGCCCGTCAAGGGTGGTGCGCTTGTCAATTTACCCGACGAAGCAATTCGCGAGTTTGAAAAATTCGGTACTGCCGCACCGGTTTCTTATGCGCTTCGCTATGCCGCAAGCTACCCCGAGGTATTTATGGTTCTCTCGGGTATGGGAAATATGGATATGATGCAATCCAACATTCAAACCATGTATCCGTTCTCTCCTCTTACCACCGAGGAGCTTGCCGCCACCGACCGCGTGCGCGAAATCATTCGCAAATATAAGCAAATTCCTTGCACCAAGTGCAAATACTGTGCCGAGGTTTGCCCCAAGAACATTCCCATAGCCGACTTGTTTGCAACCTACAACGAGAATGCATTGGCGCGCATTTCTCGCAAGGAGACCTTGCAAAAACTCGATGCTTTTGAAATCAAGGCAGCCGATTGCATCGGATGTGGCGCGTGTGAGGGCATTTGTCCCCAAAGCATTGCCATTCGCGAGCATCTTGCAAAGCTTGCAAAGCTGAACATGTGGAATTGACACAAGTATGAAAAAACTTCTCATTAGCGGATTTGAACCTTTTGGTGGGGAAACGATGAACCCCTCGTGGGAGGCGGTGTCTCGCTTGCCCTACCAAATAGGCGAATATACACTTACCAAATTGCGCATTCCCGTAGAGTTTGGCAAAGCTTCACAAGCGGTGCTGGATGCGGCAGAAGAAATTTGCCCCGACGTCATTCTTTGCATCGGTCAGGCAGGTGGCAGAGGAGCCATTTGCCCCGAGCTTGTTGCCATCAATCTGCGCTATGCCAAAATCCCCGATAACGCCGGTCTGCAACCCAAGGATGAACCCATCGTTTCTGGGGCACCGTGTGCGTATTTTTCCACATTACCCGTGCGCCAAATGGCAGAGGCGATTGCCGATGCAGGACTTGCGTCACAGGTGTCCTACTCGGCAGGTGCATACGTTTGTAACGACCTCTTTTATACCTTGCTTCACCGCTTTCAAAACACCCAAACGCGTGTTGGATTTGTGCATATTCCGTATGCCGTGGAGCAGGGCAAAGAGCCCGCAATGGGTATGGCGGATATGATAAAAGGACTCACCGTTGCCATTGAACATATGGAGAGCGAACAATGAACGAAATTGAAATCCGCAATCAAAAAACACGTCAAAATTTAATACAGCACTACAAAAACTCCCCTGCATTGCAAGTCGAGGATGTTTTCAAATACCTCTTTCAAAGCGCGTTTGGTTGTGAGCATTTGGTCTCCAACGAGGAAATGGCGCTTGCGTATATCAAAAGGGAATACGAAACCGTCTCTCGTACCGAAGCCTTCAAAATCGAGCCGCTCGATGGGGAATATAGCCGCGTGTATCTTTCTTGCCTCAATGACGGACTTTCCCCCGAAACGCTTGCAAAACTGTTTTGTCTTTCTGCCAAAAAAGAAGAAAACGGAAGCGCTTTGCTGCAAGAAAAAATAGAGGTGGCAAAAGCGTTGGTTGCAAGTGGCGAATTACCGCTTGACAATGATGCATTTGCGCAAAAGCTCGACGTGTGGAGAGCATTGGGCTATCCTGCCGTGCATCACTCCGAGGCGTTCCGCAACGCCTATAAGCCTGCCTACCGTGTGATTGCAAACCGATATGCCGAGCAACTATCGATGTTTGCGAAAACGGACAAGGGTGCTATAGAAGACACAAAAATGCAAAAAGCGATTATCATCGGTTGCCCGGGTTCGGGCAAGACGACCTTTGCCGAAAAATTAAGAGCGCAAACCAATTTGCCGCTTTTTCATTTGGATGCCATTTGGCACAAGCCCGACAAAACGCACATCCCACGGGAAGAATTTGATGCGCGTCTGGCTGAAATCCTTTCACTTGATGCGTGGATCATCGATGGCAACTACGGCCGCACAATGGAGCGTCGCATTGCCGCATGCGATACGGTGTTCCTCTTTGATTTGCCCGTGGCGGTTTGTCTCGAGGGTGTAATTTCGCGCATCGGCAAAAAAAGAGGAGAGATGCCTTGGGTTGAAACCGCGCTCGATCCCGATTTCCAAAAACAGATAGAAGAATTTCCCGAAAAAGAATTGCCTACCATATATGCGCTACTGAAGAAATATAGTGGCAAAAACATATATATTTTCACCGATCGCGCGCAAGCGGATCGATATTTGAACGAATTCTCACCCAAATAGGAGACGTAATATGATTTTTGAAAAACAAATTGTCAACGGCTACAAGGGAATGATGTACAATCGTTGCGACGATACCGAAACGGCATTCTATTTTTCGCCTGCCGATTTTGAGGGCTTGCAATGCGAGCCCTATGCTTTCCGTTCCTCAATGGGGCACACCTTGCAAGGCTATTTGTATTCCTACGATAATCCCATCGATGGCAGACTTATCGTGTTCGATCACGGTTTTGGCGGCGGTCACCGCGCCTATATGAAAGAAATTGAAAAGCTCTGCGCACACGGCTATCTTGTGCTCTCCTACGACCATACGGGTTGTATGGAGTCGGGGGGCGTTTCTCCCAACGGTCTTGCACAATCCTTGTGCGATTTGGACGATTGCCTGAGCGCTATCGCCGCTGATGAAATGTTTGCCGGCTTGGATATTTCGGTTATGGGGCACAGTTGGGGCGCATTTTCCACAATGAACATCGCAGCTCTTCACCCCGAGGTTTCTCGCATTGTGGCAATGAGCGGTTTTGTTTCGGTTGAGGAAATGATGAAGACCTTTTTTGCAGGTCCGCTCGCACCCTATCGCCGTGCGGTTCTCGCACTTGAAGCAGAAGCCAACCCCAAATATAGCACGTTCAATGCGGTAGACTCTCTCCAAAACGCCAATGTAAAGGCGCTTCTCATTTATTCTGCAAACGATCAGCTTTGCCGCCGCACGCACTATGACATTCTCAAAGAGGGATTGAAAAATAAAGGAAACGTTCGCTTGCTGCTGGTGCAAAACAAGGGGCACAACCCCAATTACACCACCGAGGCGGTTGCATCTTTGGCGGCATTCCAAAAGGCACACGCAAAGTTTGTCAAAAAGAAGAATACAACCAAAGAAGAAAAAGCAAACTTTGTTGCCTCTTTCGATTGGAATGAGATAACCGCACAAGATGATGCGGTTTGGAGCAAGATTTTTGCGCATTTGGATGCGTAAATCAATCATATTGCGCAAAATATGAACCCTTATCTCAAACATTTAAACAAGGTCGAGTTTGTGGTTACCAATGCCTGTACGGGCAAGTGCCGGCACTGTTCGGAGGGGGACCACAACGAATGTGTGGAGCGGATTGACGCTGACATTGCCGCTCTCGCTTTGCAAAAGATTGCCGACCGCTATTCCATTCAAACCGCTATGGTGTTTGGTGGAGAGCCCTTGTTGCATCCCGATGCGGTGTATGCCATTATGAATGTCGCACGGGAGTGTGCAATTCCACGACGGCAGGTCATCACAAACGGCTATTTTGCAAAGGACGCCGAAGCCATTCGCACCGTTGCGCAAAAGCTTGCCGCGTGCGGTGTCAATGATTTGCTTCTCTCGGTGGATGCGTTTCATCAGGAGACCATTCCATTGGATGTTGTACGCACATTCGCAACCGAAGCCAAGGCGTGCGGCATTCCTGTTCGCCTGCAACCCGCGTGGCTCGTTTCTCCCGAGGATGATAACCCATACAATCAAAAAACGCGCGAAATCCTCAAAAGTCTTGCCGATTTGCAAATCTGCGTGGGCGATGGTAATGTGATTTTTCCCGAGGGCAATGCGTGCAAATTCCTCGCCGAATATTTTGTAGATGCACGCCCCGAAAACCCATACGTCGAGGATCCGAGAGACGTGCGTTGCGTGTCTTTTTCTCCCAATGGGGATGTTCTCGGCGGTAACGTGTATAAGACAGATATTTTGGAAATTCTCGAACAATACAGTATTGGATAAACTAAAAAAACGATATGAAACAAATTTTGCAAACCAAGCGTCTTATCTTGCGTGAATATACGCTTGCCGATTTTGACGCCCTGTACGCCATTTTATCCGACCCCGAAACCATGCGGCATTATCCCCGACCTTATGATAAAAAGGGAACCGAGCGCTGGCTGAATTGGAGCTTGGATAACTATCAAAAATACGGCTTTGGACTGTGGGCAATCGAGCTGCGCGAAAGTGGTGAATTCATTGGCGATTGCGGCATCACGATGCAAAACATCGACGGTGAAATGCTCCCCGAAATCGGCTACCACATTCACAAAAAGCATTGGCGTCAGGGATATGGCAAAGAAGCCGCCGCGGCTGTGCGCGATTGGTGCTTTCAAAACACCGCATTCGATGCGGTTTACTCTTATATGACTCACGCAAACGTTGCGTCTTATTCTACCGCCGCTTCTGTCGGTATGCAAAAAATTAAGGAGTATGCCGAACCCGACGACGGTGTTCTGCACTACGTATACGCACTGACACGAAAAGATTGGGAAAATCAAACACATAGGAGACCGATTATGAACACACTCGAAGCAATTGCAAAAAGAAAATCCACAAGAGCATACACGGGCGAGCAGATTTCCGAAGAAGCGCTTGCCGCCATCCTAAAAGCCGCCAACTGCGCACCCGTAGCAATGGCAAGATATGATTCCTTGCACATCACGGTGATTCAAAGTGCCTGCGTTATCAAACAAATCAACGATATGACCGCAGAAATGTTTGCAAAGCGTATGGGCGTTAAGAAGAACACCGACTTTGGTGCCAAAACCATGGTGTTGGTTTCCACCGCCACTGAGGGATTGCCGCCCGAAATGGTATATGCCAACGTGGGCATCGTTATCGAAAATATGGTGCTTGCCGCAACATCGCTTGGCATCGATAGTGTTGTTCTTGGCGGTGCGCCCTCTATTGTTGCACAAAATGCCGATCTTGTCAAAGAGCTTGGCATTCCCGAGGGCTTCAAGCCCGTGCTTGGCGCTCTCTTTGGTTACGCCCAAAACGAGGAACCTGCAAAAGATCACACCATCAACGTCAACCGTGTATAATTCAAACAGTCAAAAAAGAGGCACTGCTGTGGCAGTGCCTCAACTCGCTGACAAAGTACCTTTGAAATAAAGCATTCGTCAAAATATCTGAAGGGCACTAATTTTGAGCCTCCCCTGTGCAAGGGGAGGTGGCATTTTCGTAAGAAAATGACGGAAGGGTTGGCTCTATCTAAAAAAATAGTTAGGACCAACCCCTCAGTCTCGCATTCGCTCGACAGCTCCCCTTGCACAGGGGAGCCTTTCTTTTGTGCAAATTGATGGTTGTAATTTTTTAGCATGGGTTTGTCAGTAGCAAGAGGCACTGCTGTGGCAGCGCCTCTTGGTTTTCGTTATCCTTGTGCGGTGGGTTGGTCGTTTACCGCCACGGCAGGGGTATTTGCAGTGGTTGCGCTTGCCGCAGTTGCGGCAATGGGAGCGGTGTGAGGTGTATAACTGATTTGCTGCATCATGGCGCGTGCGGCAAGATCCTCCTCGGGGGTTCCCAAACCAAAGCTGATGGCAATGGCGGTGTTGACGTGGTTCATCACTGCGTCATCAAGATGACCCATTTTCTCTTTCAGGCGCTTTTTGTCCAAGGTTCGAATTTGCTCCAAGAGGATAACCGAATCCTTTGCGAGTCCAACCTCGCCTGCAAAAATGTCGATGTGTGTGGGGAGCTTTGCCTTGCTCATGCGTGAAGTAATTGCCGCCGCTATTACGGTTGGGCTGTATCGGTTGCCGATGTCATTTTGCACAATCAGCACGGGGCGCAATCCCCCTTGCTCCGGGCCTATTACGGGGCTCAGGTCGGCGTAATAAATATCTCCGCGTTTGACACTCATTGTCACGCTTCCTTTCTTTTGTTTGCTCCTTGCGGGCTTTGTTGCTACTATTGTTTCCAACAAATAGGGAGCCCAAACGCCATCCAAAAAAGTTTTTGAGTGGAATATTCTGGCGAGGGGAGCGTTTGCTATCAAGATATGCAAAAGGGTGTCGAGTGGTGTCGAATGGCGGTTTTTATGAGCAAAAAAATGTGCAAATCCCTATTTTTGCATTATTTTATTAAAAAAATTGAAGAAAATGTGGATTTTTTTTGCAAAAAGGGTTGCAAAGGGCGCAAAAATGTGATATACTACATACGGTAGAATATCAAGTATGGAGAGTGGGCCACGAAAGACCCGCTCTTAATTTTTGGATTTTTTAAAAAAAGAGGATAAAAAAATGAAAAAGAACGCAAAGGGCGTGGTCGGTGCTGTCCGTGTGATCGCCGAGCCGCTTGCCGACGAGCTGGGATACGTTCTGTGGGACGTTGAATACGTTAAGGTTGGCGCCGATATGTATCTGCGCATCACCATCGACAGTGAAGAAGGCATCACCATTGAAGATTGCGAAAAAATGCATCGTGCCATCGATCCGCTTTTGGATGAGGCAGATCCCATTGATGAAGCTTATCACCTTGAGGTTTCTTCTCCCGGCATCGAGAGAGAACTCAAAGAGGATTGGCAAATTGAGGCTTGCGAGGATTGGGACGTTGAGGTTCGCCTCTATGCGCCCTTGAACGGTGCCAAGAGCTATCTTGGCAAGCTTGCAGGGCTGAATGAAGCAGGCGACGTACTGGTTTTGGTGGATGGCAAGGATGAGCCTATGGCTTTCCCCCGTGCATCTGTCGCATCCCTGCGCACACGTTTTCAATTTGATTGACCCGAGCGTCAACGGCATATAGATAGAGAAAGGATTGCAAAGCAATGAATACTGAATTTTTTACTGCCCTTGATTTGTTGGAAAAGGAAAGAGGCGTTCCCGCCGCATATATGATCGAAAAGATCGAGGCAGCTCTCGTTTCCGCATACAAAAAAGAATATGGCAACAATACCAACGTTCGTATTTTGATCGATCCCAACAAAAAGGACGTCAGAGTGTATCAGCAAAAAGAGGTTGTTGAGGTTGTTGAAAACCCCGAGACCCAAATTTCCTTGACTGATGCAAAGTGCATTGCCAAAAAATACAAGCTCGGTATGTTTGTTGAAACCGAGGTAAAGCCCAAAAACTTCCGCCGCCTGAGTGCTGCTGCCGCAAAGTCGGTTATCATTCAGGGTATTCGCGAGGGTGAGCGTCTTGCTATGCAAGAGGCTTATGAAAACAAGCACGAAGAAATCATCACTGCAACCGTTAGCAAGGTTGATAGAGAAACAGGCAACGTTCTTCTCGAAACCGACACCAGCCGTGCAGTTCTGCTTCGCTCCGAGCAAATTCCCGGTGAGGAATTTATGGTTGGCGATAAAATTAAAGTGTTCGTTATGGAAGTTAACAAAGAGGCTCGCGGCCCCGTTGTTACACTCTCCCGTGCACACGCAGGTTTGGTTCGCCGCTTGTTCGAGCTTGAAATTCCCGAAATTGCCGACGGCATCGTTATTGTAAAGGGTGTTGCACGTGAGGCAGGCTCCCGTACAAAGATTTCTGTTTACTCTAGAGACGAAGATGTTGAGCCGGTAGGCGCTTGCATTGGTAACAAGGGCGTACGTCTCAATGGCATTATCAACGAGCTCTGCGGTGAAAAGATCGATATCGTTCACTACGATGAAAGAATTGAAGAATACGTTGCAAACGCACTTGCTCCCGCTGAGGTTATTTCGGTAACCATGACCGGTGAGAGAGCTTGCCGCGTTCGCGTTTCTCCCGATCAACTTTCCTTGGCAATCGGTAAAGAGGGTCAAAACGCACGTCTTGCTGCAAGATTGACCGGCTGCAAGATCGATATTAAGTCTGACGACTACGAAGATTGATCGAATGGAAAAAGTAAAAAAGATCCCTATGCGTCGTTGCGTGGGATGTAATGAACATAAACCAAAGGCAGAACTTTTGCGCGTGGTACGTGATCCCGAGGGCGGCATTTCGCTGGACTTCAAGGGTAAAAAATCCGGACGCGGCGCATATATCTGCCGTGATGTAAAGTGTCTGAAGAAGGCACGCAAGAGCCATAGAATCGATAGGGATTTGGAATGCACCATTCCCGATGAAGTATACGATGCTATGGAACAAGAGTTGGAAAATGATGAAGGCTGATCAAACAAGTGCGCTTTTGTTCGCTTTGGGACTATGCGCCAAGGCAGGCAAATTGGTTTTTGGTGTGCCCATGGTTTGTGAGGCACTTAAAAAACAAAAATCGGTTGTGCTGGTTTGCAGTGCTTCCGATAATGCCCCCAACTCAGCCAAACGGCTCTCTGACCGTTGCGCCTTTTATGGCGTACCGCTTTACCGATTGCAAATTGACGGAGACACGCTCTCCTCGGCGGTTGGCAAAAGCGGCAGACTTGCGGCATTGGCTATCACCGATGCAAATTTAGCACAGTTGGTGCTCTCTAAGCTGCCGCCAAACACACAAAACGATAACAGCGAAAATTAACCTCTGCGGGGTTAAGTTCGAAATTTTATGATTTCGCAAGGCGCTGCGGCCGCGCGAAGAATCAGGAGGAAATATGGCTTCTACTATGAATCAACAATTTAAGATTACCAAGCTTGCAAAAGACTTGGGCATGAAGAGCAAGGATCTTGTCGAGTTGCTTGCTCAAAACGGAATTGAGGCAAAGACTACCCAAAAAGCACTCGAACCGTTGGAATTTGATATTTTGTTTGAGTCCTTGACACAAGCAAACCAAATCACCGACATTGGTAGCTATTTGGATGGAGTAACCTATATTCCCTCCAAACCCAAAAAGGCAGAAAAGGCTGAAAAAGAAGAAAAGGTTGAAAAGGAAGAAAAGGTTGCAGTAACCGAAGCTCCTGCCAAGACCCAAAAGCCCGAAGAGCCTAAAAAAGCAGAAAAGGCTGAGAAGAAAGAGAGTGCGAAGGCACAAAAGCCTGCCGAAAAGAAGGAAAGCGCTCCCGCTCCCAAGGCTGAATCTACTCCTGCCCCCAAGGCAAAGGAGGAGGCTCCTGCACGTCCGCAGAACGTAGCAGAGAAGAAAGCCGAAGAGAAAAAGGAAGAAAAGAAGGAAGAGAAGCCCGCAACCGCGGTTCCTGCTACCCCCACAAAGGAGGCCGCACCCGCAGCACGTCCCGCGGCTCGTCAACCCTACACCGGCAATCCGTTCCGTCCGCAGCAAAACAGTGCCGCCGGTATCAATGTAAAACAAATGCCCACACAACCCGCAGCACGTCCCGCGGCTCCCGCACAACGCGCACCGCAAGGTGGACAACAAAATGCATTTGGTGGTGCTAAACGCAACGAGGGCTTTGGCGGTCGTCCCGCACAAGGCGGCAACGACTTTGGTCAAAAGAAGGATCGCGGTTCTTTCAACAAGAACAATGACCGTGGCGGACGCGGTGGCAACGGCTTTGAGCGTGATAAGGGCGATTTTGTACAAAGTGCACCCAAGGATACCTTTAAGGCACAACCCATCGTGCGTGGCGCATCCACCAACATCAACCCCGATGGCACACGCAAGGGTCCCCGTGTTATCGATACACACACTTCCAATGTTGACCTTTCCAAGTATGATGAGCGTTTGGATAACTTTGTATCCGATCGCGATCAAAACCTTGCAGGCGGCAACCAAAAGCTCAAAAAGCAAAACAATGCCGCACAACAAGGCGGTCAAAACGCATTTGGCAAGGGCAACAAAAACAACAAAAAGGATAAGGGACGCAAAGGTTCTGCTCCCGCAATTCAACAACCTGTTAACTACAAACCCACCTCTGTTGAGCTTCCCGAAGAGATCGTTGTCGGTCAACTCGCTTCCAAGCTTCACGTAACCGCAGGTGAGGTTGTTAAAAAGCTGATGATGATGGGTATGATGGCAACCATCAACCAAGTCATCGACTTTGATACTGCCGCACTCGTTGCCGATGAGTTCGGTATTGAAGCTACCCCCGAGGTAGTTGTCAGCATTGAGGAGCGTCTGTTTGATGACGCAGTTGATACCGATGAACAACTCCAAGAACGCGCACCCGTTGTATGCGTTATGGGTCACGTTGACCACGGTAAAACCTCTATTCTCGATGCAATTCGTAACACCAACGTAACTGCCGGAGAAGCCGGCGGTATTACTCAGCACATCGGTGCATACCGTGTGCAAATCAACGGCCGTGACATCACGTTCCTGGATACTCCCGGACACGCCGCATTCACCGCAATGCGTGCACGTGGTGCAATGGCAACCGATATTGCAATTCTCGTTGTAGCGGCAGATGACGGTATTATGCCCCAAACCATTGAGGCTATCAACCACGCAAAGGCGGCAGAAATCGACATTGTAGTTGCTATCAATAAAATGGATAAACCCACAGCAAATCCCGACCAAATCAAGCAAGAGCTCACCCAATACGGTCTTGTTCCCGAGGAGTGGGGCGGTGACACCATCTGTGTTCCCGTATCCGCACTGACAAGACAAGGTATTGACGACCTTCTTGAGAGCGTATTGCTGGTAGCCGACGTAAAGGAGCTCAAAGCAAATCCCGACCGTCGTGCAAAAGGTATCGTTATTGAAGCAAAGCTCGACCGCGGTCGCGGACCCGTTGCCACCATTTTGGTACAAAACGGTACGCTTCGCAGCGGCGACACCATCATTGCAGGCACAGCAGTTGGTCACGTTCGTTCGATGACCGACCACTTGGGCAGAACGCTTAAGGCAGCTGCTCCCTCTGTTCCCGTAGAGATTACCGGTCTTTCCGAGGTTCCCTCTGCAGGCGACGAGTTCCAAGCAGTTGAAGACGAAAGAATGGCAAGAACGCTGGCAGATCTACGCCGCGACAAGGCAAAGGAAGACACCTTCCGTGCAAATGCAAGAGCAAATCTCAACGATTTGTTTGCACAAATTTCTGAGGGTGATAAGGATCACAACATCATCGTTAAGGCTGACGTTGTCGGTTCTGTTGAGGCGGTTAAGGCGTCTCTCCTCAAGCTTTCCAACGAAGAGGTTAAGGTTCGCGTTATTCACGCGGCAGCAGGCGGTATCACCGAGGGTGACGTTACCTTTGCGGCGGCATCCAACGCAATCATCGGTGGTTTCAACGTTCGTCCCGATAAGACAGCTATCGATTCTGCCGAGCGTCAAAACGTAGACGTACGCACATATCGCGTTATTTACGAGTGTCTCGAAGAAATCGAGGCAGCTATGAAGGGTATGCTCGCACCCAAATTCCGCGAGAACCTTCTTGGTCACGCAGAGGTACGCCAAACCATTCACGTACCCAACGTTGGCACCATTGCAGGCTCCTATATTCAAGATGGTAAGGTTACCCGTCAGGCACAAATCCGCGTTGTTCGCGACGGTGTAGTTATTTTTGAGGATAAGATTTCCTCGCTTAAGAGATTTAAGGACGATGCACGCGAAGTGGCTTCCGGCTACGAGTGCGGTATCGGTCTTGAAAAATTCAACGATATCAAGATAGGCGATATTCTCGAAGCGTTCATTATGGAGCAAATCGAGCAATAATAGCCAATGAAGCAAACAGCCGAGGGCAGATAGTTCAAAACGCCCCGGGCAAAAGGAAGGAAGTGATCGGGCATGCTTCGTGAAAAATCCTGCGGTGCGCTTGTTGTGCGCCGAGATGAAGAGGATGGAAAAGAATATCTTTTGATGATACGGCACAAGCTTGGCGGTCACCGTTCTTTCCCCAAGGGACATATGGAACCGGGCGAGACCGAGTATATGACGGCTGTGCGCGAGGTGTATGAAGAAACCGCGGTGCAAATTCGCATCGATAGCAAATTCCGCGAAACGGTGCATTACAATCCAATGCCGGGTGTTTCCAAGGAAGTGGTTTATTTCTTAACACACACCGCACAAAAGCATATTAAGCCTCGCGAGGGCGAAATTGCACAGGTCGAGTGGGTACCCCTCGAGCAGGTAGAGCAATCGCTCACACACGAAAACGATAAGGTCGTGTTTCGCTCCGCAATGAAGATGCTAAAGGAGCAAGAATTGCAAGCAAAGGGATAAAAAACGCAAAAAGCACTCATTTTTCAAGCAAGCGCGCATATATTGTAAATACCAAATTGGTAGCGAAAGGATATATGGCAATGAAAATGTTTGTATGGCGTGCCCCCGCGTTTTTGGCACCACTCTTGCAAAAGCTATTTGGCAAACGCAAACCCAAAAAGAAAAAAGATTGAATAAAAGCAAAAGATGCAAGCTGTGGCTTGCATCTTTTTATGTAAAGAAATCACGCAATAATTGCTCTTATTTATTTATCCTCTTGACAAGTATTTTGTTTTATGCTACAATGAAATTGATCGATACACCATCGATACATCAAAAAAGGAGGTAGTCCCTATGAAGAAATTGATTGCATACGCCCTTGCGCTGGTGCTAATCTTGGCTCTTGTTGGGTGCAATAACACCCCAAGCGACCAAAACGCAACCACGCCCACACAAACCACCCCACAGCAAACACCCACCGACGGAACCACCCCCACAGAAACCACTCTGCCTGAGGTGAGCACACCTGAAGAAACAACGCCTGCAGATACCACATCAGACGAAAAAAATCCCGACGATGAGTTGAAAAATTTGACGATGGACGATTTGAGAACCCTTGTCAATACTTATGGAAAGGGTTTGACATGGTCGCATTTTGAGGGATACAATTATTCCGAAAGAAGCTTTAGCGGCTCAATTGATCGCTCTTATAAAATTGATGAAAGATACGCTTTATGGATATGGGGAGAATCTCTTTTGACACTTCCCAAAGAAATCCGTTTAGAAGATCATTTGGAGCCCTATAAGTATATTGATGTTCGAACCAAAAGCATCGATGAATTTGTAGGCAATTGCCCAATCGGTGTTCACAAGTGGGATAACGGAACGTGGACTGAAATTCCCGGCGGCGGAGAAGAATTGGTTTATCTTTGCCTCCTTTGCGGAGCTACCAAAACGGGAGAACCCAACCGATTCAAAATTGATGATGTCAACTTCACGTATTGCTACGCCAACCGTGAGAATGCTTATTACACCAATGCTTTGAACGCACATCCGCAGAGAATATCGCTCCCACTCCTTAAGTTTGATACCCTTGAAGAGGTAGAGCAATTCAAACTCTTGCTGGAGGGCTATAGTCTTAACGATTTCAATGAGGCAACAGGTGCATTTGATGAAGCATTTTTTGCAGAAAATACGCTCATGCTGTTCTGCATTTATGAAGGCAGTAGCACTTATCGATTTGGTGTCAATAGCGTTTTCTGCGACGGTAACTCTTTCTGTGTCTATGTAGAGCAGTTAAATGATCCGATTTATGTAACAGAAGACATAGCTTTTTGGATTTTTACTTTCTCTGTTGCGGATAGTATGATAGAAAATTGCACCGAATTTAATGCGGTTGGATTGCCGTATCCAAGAGGATAATTTTATAAAAACAGAGCCGGGCGACCATTGGTCGCCCAGCTCTTTTTTGGGGGGAATCACCGCGCAAACAGCAGCAATAAGCACGCGCAAAGTATTGCCTGCATCAGTTTTGCTATAAAATAAGGGCGCGTGGAAAGTTCGTGTCCGTCACAGAGCGAGAGCATTTGGCAATGAATCGAGATGCCTGACCATCCGACTGCCACTCCCGTGAGAATGATGGCAAAGTGTTGGTTAGCAAGTCCTGCCGCCGCGCTCACACCGCCTGAAAGCTCCAAGAGGGCAGAGAGGATAACGTGGGTCGTTTCGTTTGCTCCAAAGCGCCCGAGTATCAGTCCAACGGCTCCCGTTAGGGTGGAAAAGAACACCACGTACGCGCAAATGAGCAGGGTACTCATTGTTGCATTTCGCACCGCCGAGGGGAACATTCCTTTGTCAAAATGCAATTTGACGGGGGATGGGGCGACATCCTTTTTATCTTCTTTTTCCTTGCGTTTTTGCACTACGTATAAGAGAATTCCGCTCAAAAGTGACGAAAGAATAGCGGCAAAATAGAGCCACGTGCCAAATTTGGCATCTTTCCAAAGCGTTGTTCCAACGGTACTGATGAGAAACGCAGAGGAGGGAATCGACGAGCAAGCGATTGCGCGCTCACATTCGGCGCGTGTCATTGTTCCTTTTTCGTATGCCAAAATCGCGCATCGCGCCCCTATTGGAAAACCGCAAACAAGCCCCAACACAACGGCACAGCATCCTGCAGGCGACAGCCCCAACAACCGTCCAAGCGGACGAGACAGCGGAGCAGTCAGCCACTCTCCCACACCGCTTGCTACCAAAAGTTCGGAGAGTACCAAGAACGGAAAGAGCGATGGCACGATTGCCCGTGCGCAAAGGGATAGCCCTTTTTGCATTCCTGTGGTGGCAACGTCGGCACGGCGGAGCAGGAGTGCAAAGCAAAAAAACAGCAATAATGAAAGGCAGATTGTCCCCACGCGTGGATATTCTGCCTTTTTGATGTGTGTGCGCTCTCCTGTCATTTTGCCCCTCTCCTTTGCATAAAATGAGTGTTGATACAACTTACGCGCGTGGTTTTGAGTTTATGCCACGCAACAAATAGGAGGGGTCAAAAATGGCAAAAAACGAACAACGTATTGCAAAAAAAGGCAAAAAAGCGCATTTTCCAAGCTTTCAAGGCGACCTTTTTTGCACCGATAGCATTCTTTTGCGCGGTGAGGGGAGCGCGGTTCTTTACGGCTGCGGTCGCATTCTGTTTTACGGTCGCGAGCGCATTTGCTTCTCCATGGGGCATCGCGCGGTCTCGCTTTTTGGCGAAGACCTCGTTTGCACGGTCTTCTCCCCCTTGGGTGTAACGGTTGAGGGGAGGATTGCAGGGGTTTCTTATTGCAACACGTGCTCGGGCGCTTGCTCTTTGACAGAGGAGAAGGAGGGCAAAGTATGAGCATTGCATTGTTTTTGCAGGGGAGTTGCACAGTGGCAGTTCCTGCCGAAAGTCGCACGAGAGCGATGAATTTGTGCTTGCGTCAGCGTTTGCAGTATCGCCATTTTGAGTGGTGCGAGGATGGCGGCATCCGTTTTTGCTGTACCCCAAGGGCGGCGAGGCAGTTTCTTTCTCTTTGCCGTCAAGAGGGCATTGCGGCAGAAATTGTCGCCTACCGCGGTTTGCCCGCTTTTTTAAAACGCATCTCTGCCCGTTCGGGGCTTGTTGTGGGAGGTGTTTTTGCTCTTTTTCTTATCGTTTTGTCGGGGCTTTTCGTTTGGGATGTGCAAGTTGAGGGTAACGTAAATCTTACGGATGGCGAAATTGTAGATGCTCTGCGCGCGTGCGGATTTGGCGTGGGGAGTTATCTGCCAACCTTGCAGGTTCGCGAGGTCGAAAATCGCGTGCTGATGGCATCCGAGCGCATCGGTTGGCTTTCCATCAACATCGACGGAACGGTGGCACGTGTGCAAATCATCGAACACATTACAGGCAAGGATGCAAACGACGGTGAGAACGTACATTCGCGTCCTGCCAATTTGGTTGCCACGCGAGATGGGCAAATCGAATATTTTGAACTTTATCGCGGCAATGCGGTGGTCAAGGTTGGGCAAGCGATTAAGGCAGGGGAACTTTTGGTCAGCGGTGTTTACGACAGTCAAACAGAGGGCTTTCGCTGGACGCGTGCCGCAGGTCGCGTAATGGCACGCACAGAGCGCACCGTTCGGGTGGAAATTCCGCTCTGTTACGAAGAAAAAGTCTATGCAGATGCCGTTTTGCAGGAAATTGAGCTGCATTTTTTTAATTTTTCTCACAAAATTTTCAAAAACAGTAGAAATTGTGACATATTATGTGATATAATAGAATATAATTATAGTCTAGGGAAGCTTGGGGGCAACCGTTTGCCACTCTCCCTTACGCGCATAGAAGTGCACCCCTATTACACAGTGACGGCAGAACGTACTCCTGATGAAGCCTTGGAGCTTTGCTATTTGGAGCTTTCGCAAAAGCTTTCCGCACTCTCGGGCGAGGTTCAGCTTTTGCAAAAGGACATCGTTACCGAAATGGGCGAGCGTTCGGTTGTGCTCACCTGCACCTTGGTGTGCATTGAGAACATTGCCGCACAACAAGAATTTGAAATCATCGATTAACCATCGAAAGGAAATGTATGAACCGTAGAATTATCCGCATGGAACACACAGGTGCCACTGCCAAAATTTTTGGCAATTGCGATAGCAATGCGCACCGCATCGAAAAACAGTTCGGTGTCACACTCCGCAATCGCGAAACCGAAGCGGGCGACTCGATTATCATTGAGGGAGAAGACGAAGAAATGCTCTCTGCCGCCGCCGATTGCGTGGCATATCTGCACGATCTTTCTTCCAAAACCGAGGTGATTACCGAGCAATCCTTGCAATACGCCATCGATATGATTGCAGGTGGGCAAACCAAAGAGCTTGCCGCTCTTGGCGATTCTTGCATTTGTGTCACCACACGTGGCAAACCCATCAAGGCAAAAACACTCGGTCAACAGCAATATATCGATTCCATTCGCAAAAACACCATTGTGCTGGGCGTAGGACCTGCGGGCACGGGCAAAACCTTTTTGGCGGTTGCCATGGCGGTCAAGGCTTTGCGTGAAAAACAAGTGACACGCATCATTTTGACGCGTCCTGCCATCGAGGCAGGCGAAAAGCTCGGTTTTCTTCCCGGTGACCTGCAAAGCAAAATCGATCCCTATCTGCGTCCTCTCTACGATGCGCTTTACGAAATGCTTGGTGCTGAGACCTATCAGCGCTTGCAAGAGAAGGGAACCATTGAAATTGCTCCCTTGGCGTATATGAGAGGTCGCACGCTCGACGATTCCTTTATCATTCTCGACGAGGCACAAAACGCCACCCCTGAGCAAATGAAAATGTTTCTCACCCGTCTTGGCTTCAACTCCAAGGCGGTAGTGACCGGTGACTTGACCCAAACCGACCTGCCAAAAGGGCAAAAGAGCGGTCTTGCCACGGTTGTAAAAATTTTGGATGGCATTGACGATATCGGCATCCACTACTTTAACGAGCGTGACGTTGTTCGTCACCGACTCGTGCAAAAAATTATTTTGGCATACGAAAAATACGATAGAGAACTGGCACGTCGCGAAGCAGAGCGCAGGGCTTTGGCGCAACAAAAGCTGCGTGCCGAAAAATCTGACAACAAAAATATGAAGTGAGGTCTATTATGAACAGAAAAATGAATTTACGCATTTACTTTGACAACCATCAGGACAAGCTTCCCTTAACCTATCGACTCAAAATGCTCGTTCGCGAGGCAATCGAAACCACCCTTGATTACGAGCAATACGGCAATCCCTGCGAGGTTTCGGTATCTTTTGTAGACAACGCAGAAATTCGCGACCTGAATAAAAAGTTTCGCGGTATGGATAAAAGCACCGACGTGCTCTCTTTCCCCCTCTTTGATTACGAAGGCGAGAGCGAAGAGCCGCCTGTGGACGAAATGCTTGGTATGCTTGGCGATATCGTGCTCTCCTTGGAGCAAGCCGATCTGCAAGCCAAAGAGTACGGCCACAGCTTTGAGCGCGAGGTAGCATTCCTCACGGTGCATTCTATGCTCCATCTTTTGGGCTACGATCATGAAACCGGCGAGGAGGACGAGGCAGATATGCGCCGCCGCCAAAGTGCCGTTATGGATTTGATGGGGTTGACTGTTCAAACGGAGGCGTAGGCGATGGCACGCCAGCAAATTGATACCGTAGGAAAAACAGAAACCTTTTTTACGCGTAACGTAAAGCTGATTACCTTTCTCATCTGTGTCACGGTCATTATGTCGCCGTTTGTTATCACCTATATCAAGGATGCTCTCGAAGAGCGTCGTTTGGCGGCGCGCCCCGAAATGACGGTAGAAGAGCTTATGGTAATTGCCGAACGCGGAAAGAATTTGCAACAGAGAGACCTTGCGAAGTTTGCGGATTATCGCGAAGAAGCAGATATGCAGGATATGAAATACGCTTTTTACCGCATTCCCGTTGAGCACAGAGAAGATCTTGTTCTCTCTATCAGTTTTGCCCGAGAACACGGATATCTGTTTTCGCTTAACCTCATGAACATGGATACGCGAGAAGAGCTTGACCTACTCAGCGAAGCGGATAAGCTCGAAGATTTTCTCGCAACTCCCCAAAATTAACCCAACATAAAGGATTTTTGATTTTTATGAAAAGAACCGGATTTATTTCCATTGTAGGTCGCCCCAACGTGGGCAAATCCACCCTGCTCAATAGCATTCTGGGTGAGAAGATTGCTATCGTTTCCAACAAGCCGCAAACCACGCGCAACCGCATTGCAGGCATCGAAACACGCGGCGAGGATCAATTTGTTTTCCTCGATACCCCCGGCATCTTCAAGCCGCAAAACAGCCTTGGCGATTTTATGGTCAAAACCGCAAACAGTACTATGCAAGAGGGGGATATGGTTATTCTCGTAGCCGATGTTGGCTTCCGTCCCGGCGACGTTGAGGAGGGCATTATCGCTTACCTCAAAAAGTCGGGCACGCCTGCCATTCTTGCCCTGAACAAGGTTGACCTTTACCGTCGCGAGCAAATTGCCGAAACCATTGCGGCATACGCGGCTTTGCACAATTTTGAGGCGGTGGTTCCGATTTCCGCTAAGAAGGGTAAGTACGTTAGCGAAGTGCTTGACGAATGTGCCAAACTGCTCCGCGAGGGCGATTGGTTCTATGACGAAGATATGATCACCGACCAACCGCAGCGCCAAATGGTAGCAGAGATCATTCGCGAAAAGATTTTGCGTACCCTCGATAAAGAGATCCCCCACGGTGTTGCGATTGTGGTAGAGGAATATCGTGATGAGGGCAGCATTGTACGCATCCGTGCCGAAATCTTTTGCGAAAAAGTATCGCACAAGGGCATTCTCGTTGGCAAAAACGGCGAGACTCTCAAGCGTATCGGCTCCTACGCACGCGAGGATATGGAAAAGCTGCTTGACGCGCAGGTTTACCTCAATCTTTGGGTAAAGGTTAAGGAAAACTGGAGAGATAGCGCGCGCGGCATCCTCAATTTCGGTTACACAGAAGAATAAGAAAGGACACTCTTATGCGACACGAAAGCATCGACGGCGTTGTAGTGCGCGTGCGTGACTATGGTGACCACGACCGCTATTTGTCGGTGCTCACGGCAGAGGCGGGGCGCATCACCGTGCTTTCCAAGGGCGGGCATTCGCTCAAGGGTCCGCAAACCGCCATCAGCCAACTTTACACCTATGCCAATTTTGAATATTATCGCAAGGGTGAGTTCAACATTCTCAAGGGCGGCTCTGCCTATCAGCATTTTTACGCCTTGAGTATGGATATCGACCGCCTCAACCTCGCGGCATATCTGTGCGACCTTGCCTGCGAGCTCACCGACGAGGGGGAACCCGCCCCCGAAATGCTGCGCCTGCTTCTCAATTCGCTCTATGCCATTTCTAAGGATCTTTATTCGCAAGAAATCATCAAGGGTGCATTTGAGTTGCGCGCTATGGCAATGTCGGGCTACGCGCCCGATCTTGGTGCGTGCTCCCGTTGCGGACGCGATGCGGACGAGCATTTTTATTTGCACGTGATGAACGGTGCGCTGTTTTGCTCCGAATGCTTTTCAGAGAAGGGCAAAGAGGTCAAAAAAATCACCGACACCACCTATGATGATATTCGCGAAAGCGAAACCGTAATGGGGCTCACGCCTGCTGTTCTTGCGGCAATGCGTTATTGCCTTGGGGCACCGCTGGAGCGTTTGTTTGCGTTTGGCTTGGAGGAAAAATCCGACATAGAGGATTTTGTACGTGCCGCACAAACCTATACACTCTCTCACCTGGAGAGGGGATTCGATTCACTCAATTTTTACCATGCAATGCGCATTCCGATTGCGCACAAGGAAAACAAGGTATGAATTTTACACAAAAAACACTCACCACTCTTGAATTTGATAAAATTTGCGAGCTTCTTGCCGATTGTGCGCCCACCACGGGGGCACAGTCTTTGGCGCGCCGATTGATGCCCTCAAGCGACGTCACCGAGGTATTGCGCCGTCAGCGTCGCACAACCGATGCGCGCAAACTCCTGGAAACCAAGGGCATGCCGCCCTTTGGAACGGTTATCGACGTCTCCGATGCTTGCGAGCGTGCCGTTAAGGGAGCGGTGCTTTCGATGCGCGAAATTTTAGATGTCGGTCGCCTTTTGCGTTCTGCCCGTCAAGTGAGCGAATATGCAAAAGCCAACCGCACCTTTGAAACAACGCTTGACGAAATCTTTGCGCGCCTGCTTTCTAACCGTCACCTTGAGGATAGCATTTCGCGTTCCATCATTTCCGAGGATATGATTGCCGACGAAGCCAGCCGCGAGCTTGCCGAAATCCGTCGCAAAATCCGCGAGTCCAACAACCGCATCAAAGAGACACTCCAACACTATATCAGCGGTTCTTACTCCAAAATTTTGCAGGATAACATCGTCACCATGCGTAACGGACGTTACGTTATCCCCGTAAAAGCGGAATGCAAAAACGAGCTTAAGGGTCTCATTCACGATACCTCATCCTCGGGTGCTACCATTTTTGTAGAGCCCATGGCGGTGGTAGATGCCAACAACGAGCTCCGTATGCTTCACTCCAAAGAGGAGCACGAAATCGAGCGCATTTTGTATGCGTTTTCTTCCGACATCAGCGCGGCATCCGAATCTTTGCGCCTCAATTATCTCAATTTAACCGAGCTTGCGTTCCTGTTCACCTGTGCCGAGCTTTCTATGCGTATGGGTGCGGTGGAGCCGCATATTTCGGGTGGGCAAACGGTCGAACTCCGTCGCGCAAGACACCCCCTGATTGACCCCAAAAAGGTTGTTCCCACCAACATCAAAATCGGTGGGGAATACGATACACTCATCATCACCGGTCCCAACACGGGCGGTAAAACCGTAACCCTGAAAACCGTGGGACTGTTTGCTCTGATGACCCAAGCGGGATTGCACATTCCCTGCGAGCCCGATTCTTCTATTTGCGTGTTCAGCCGTGTATTGGTCGATATTGGCGATGAGCAGAGCATTGAGCAATCGCTTTCCACGTTCTCCTCGCACATGGTCAACATTGTGCGTGTGATGGAATCGGTGGATAAAACCTCGCTTTGTCTGTTTGACGAGCTTGGTGCCGGCACCGACCCCGTAGAGGGGGCGGCATTGGCAATTGCCATTATCGAGTCGGTTCGCCGTGTGGGTGCGCTCTGTATGGCAACCACGCACTACACCGAGCTCAAAACCTTCGCTCTTGACACCGAGGGTGTGCAAAATGCATCCTGCGAGTTTGACGTTGCCACGCTCAAGCCGACCTATCGACTGATGATCGGCACGCCCGGCAAATCCAACGCGTTTGCGATTTCCTCCAAATTGGGACTGCCCGAGGAAATCATCAACCTCGCAAAAGAGAACGTCAATCGCGACCACCAACGCTTTGAGGAAGTGATTGAACAACTCGAAGCCACACGTCTGGAAGCCGACCGCGCACGCGACGAGGCGATGCAACTCAAGCGTGATTACGAAAAACTCAAAAACGATGCCGAAAAAGAAATCAAATCTCGCTTCTTTGAGGTGGAAAGACAGATAGAACAAAACCGCCGCCAAGCACAACAAATGCTGGATAGCGCAAGGGCTTCGAGCGAATTCATCTTCGCACAACTCGAAAAAGCGAAAAAGGCAGAGGCTGAAAAACGTCTTGTTGAGGAGCTTGACGAGGCACGCCGTGCCGTTCGTCGCACCATTCGCGAGGGTAGCGAAAAAATTGACCCCGTACAAGAGAAAAAGGACGAAAAATACGTTTTGCCGCGTGACCTCAAATGCGGTGACAAGGTATATATCGTCAACATTGATAAAGAGGGAATCCTCTTGGAAACGCCCGATAAGAGCGGTTCTGTTTTGGTGCAGGCAGGCATTCTCAAAACACGCACCAAGCTTTCCAATTTGCAGCTCATCGAAGAAAAGCCGCAGTTCATCAGCGGCAAGCAAAAAAAGCCGGCATCCGATTTTCACGCAAAGGTCAACCGCGATTTCCGCGACGAAATCGATTTGCGCGGCATGCTTGGCGACGAGGGCTGGCAAGCCGTTGATAAATATCTCGACGAGGCAGTTATCGCAAACTTCGGCCGCGTACGCCTCATTCACGGCAAGGGCACGGGTGCCCTTAAAAATGCCCTTTGGCAACACCTCAAGCACGATCGCCGCGTGGCAAGCTTCCGCATAGCCGCCTATGGTGAGGGCGACGGTGGCGTTACCGTTGTGGAACTCAAATAAGGAGACAGAACTATGATAAACGTAACCATTTGGAATGAATTCCGTCACGAAAAGAAAAACGTCATTGCCCAAAAGATTTATCCCGAGGGCATTCACGCTTGCATCAAGGCGTTCCTCGATGTCAACGAGGATATGAACGTGCGCCTCGCGGCACTGGACGACCCCGACCAAGGTCTTCCCGATGAAGTGCTCGAGAGCACCGATGTCCTGATTTGGTGGGGACATTTGGCACACGGTGAGGTATCGGATGCTTTGGTTGAAAAGATCCGTCAACGTGTTTATCTTGGCAAAATGGGCTTTATTGCTTTGCACTCCGCCCACAAATCCAAGCCTTTCCGCAGCATCATCGGTACAACAGGCAACCTCTCTTGGGGTAGAGACCAAAAAGAAATTATGTGGACGCTTTTGCCCGCACACGATATCGCCGCAGGCATTCCCGACCATTTCACGCTTTCCCTTGAGGAACTTTACAGCGAGCCTTTCTACATCCCCCAACCCGACGAGCTTATCTTTTGCGGTTGGTTTGAGGATGGACACGTGATGCGTTCCGGTGCAACCTTCTATCGCGGAGCGGGCAAGGTGTTCTATTTCCAACCCGGTCACGAGGAATGTCCTTCCTACCACAACGAGTATGTGCAACGCATTATTACCAATGCCGTTCGCTGGGTAAAACCCAACGACTTTGGGTATGATATCAAGGACGAATGTCCCCACATCACGTGGAAAACAACCGACGAATTCAATCAATAATTTTTGAAAATAACGAAGAGTAAAAATATCGGCGCAGAGTCATCTGTAGTGCCTGCCGGACGGGGAGTTGTCGGTGGGACGAAAAGGGATTTTCCCTTGCGGTCAATATTTTGCATCCCGCTTCATTCGGCACACGGAGGCAACGCGCCCCATTTTGCCAAAGAGGTGGAAATGGAGGTGTTTTGTATGAAGAACGAAAAGAATAAAAAAAGAATATCAGGGAACCTGCGTTTGTTGGCGGTTTCCGCCTTTCTTGCGGCGCTCAGCATCATTTGCGGCAAATATTTGGCGCTTCCCGTAGGGAACGTGTTGCGCTTCAGCTTTGAAAATTTGCCCATTTTGATGGCAGGTATGATATTCGGCCCCCTTGTTGGTATGATGGTTGGCGTTGTTGCCGACCTTGTGGGATGCTTGATGGTAGCCTACACCATCAATCCTTTGGTCACGCTCGGTGCGGCTTGCATCGGTCTTTTGGGTGGCGTTCTTTTTCGCATCTTTAAGCATTTGCCGCTTGTTTGGCAAAGCCTCCTCACCGTTGTGCTCTCGCACCTTGTGGCATCGGTTATGGTTAAGACCTTTGGTCTTGCCGCTTATTACGAAATGCCGCTGTATGCCCTTATGCTTTGGCGACTCTTCAACTATGCCATTGTTGCCCCTGCCGAGTGGGCACTTATCTACACGCTACTCAAAAACCAAGCATTGCGCCGCCGCCTTGAGGCACTGAGAGGATAACGATATGAACTACGAACAAGCCCTTGAATATATCCACTCGGTCAATTGGACCTTTTGCAAGCCCGGCTTGGAGCGCATCACCGCTCTTTGTGAAGTGCTTGGAAATCCGCAAAAAAAGCTCCGTTTCATTCACATAGCAGGCACCAACGGCAAGGGTTCCACCTCTGCTATGCTGGCGTCTGTTCTGCAAAAGGCAGGATACCGCACAGGTCTTTACACCTCGCCCTACATTCGCACCTTTTGCGAGCGTATTCGCACAAACGGTGAGAATATTCCGCAAGAAAAGCTTGCTTCCTTAACCGAAAAAATCCGCCCCATTGCTGATGCAATGGAGGACAAGCCCACCGAATTTGAACTCATCACGGCTCTCGCATTTGCCTATTTTGCAGAGAGCCAATGCGACGTTGTTGTGCTCGAGGTTGGACTTGGCGGACGTTTGGATTCTACTAACGTTATCGAAAACACCGCACTTTCCATCATCACGGGTATCGATTTCGACCACACCGCGCTCCTTGGTAACACCATCGAGGAGATTGCATGCGAAAAAGCGGGCATCATTAAGATGGGGCGCCCCGTTCTCTTTGGCGGAGGTGCAGGAGCGGCACACGATACGGTGCGCGCGGTTGCTATGGAAAAGGCTGCACCTTTTTATACTGTCGACCGTTCTTCTTACGTGCAAAAGAGCGCCACGCTCGATGGCACGACCTTTGATTATAACAATTACACCGATTTGCTTTTGCCCTTGCTTGGCGCATATCAACCCTACAACGCTACGCTTGTGCTTACTGCAATCGATTTGCTAAAAGAGCAAGGCTTCGCCATTGACGGGGATGCGGTGCGTCGCGGACTTGCGGATGTGCGTTGGCCTGCACGCTTTGAATTGCTCTCGCGTGACCCTATTATCATTTACGACGGCGGACATAACCCCGAGGGGGTCAGAGCCGCTGTTGCAAGCGTGCAATCCTATTTTCCCAATCAAAAGGTCAACCTGCTTGGCGGTGTTATGGCGGATAAGGATAGGGGAGAAATGATTGAAACCATGAAAAAGGTTGCCGCACGCGCGTTTGCAGTCACTCCCAACAATCCACGCGCACTTGCGGCAGTCGATTATGCCGCACAACTCAATGATTACGGCATTCCAGCCACGGCTTACGCAAGTGTTGCCGAGGGTGTGAGAGCCGCCATCGAATCAAGCAGAAAAGAGGGCATTCCGCTTGTCTGCCTTGGTTCACTTTATCTCTACGAGGAAGTCGAGGCAGCAGTTCGGGCGTGCCTTCGTTCCTAAATAAATACGTGAGTTCGAAACCATCCTCACGATAAACAAAACTAAGGAGAAAACCCAAAAATGAAAAACAAAAAAGTAAGAAGTAGTCTTAACTACATCTGCGAAGCGAGTGCCATTGCCGCACTCTACACCGTTATCACCATTGCCATAGGGCCCTTGGGCAATGCTGCCATTCAATGTCGCATTCCCGAGGCAATGTGCGTTTTAGCCATCTTTACACCGGCGGCTATCCCGGGGCTGACCATTGGATGTTTGATTTCCAATTTTGCCACGGGATGCTTGTGGCAGGATATTCTGTTTGGTACGCTCGCCACCCTCATAGGAGCGATTGGAGCGCGTTTGTTGCGCCGCATTTGGTGGCTGGTTCCAATGCCCACCGTTGTGGCAAACACGCTCATCATCCCCTTTGTGCTGGCGTACGCATACCATGCTCCCGAGGGCATTGGTTTTTTGATGCTCACCGTTGGCATCGGAGAGGTGATTTCTGCATACGTGCTCGGCATTGCACTTTATTTTGCCCTGCGCAAGAACGCAAAATACATCTTTCAAAACTCGTAACGATTATAAAAAAGACCAAGAAAGGAGGTCGCGTATATGGAATTGGATATCACCTTGCCCCTACCTGTCGCGCGTGCGCTATCTGTGCTCGAAGCGTGCGGCTATGAGGCGTATGTTGTTGGCGGCTGTGTGCGCGACAGTCTGATTGGTCGCACACCAAACGATTGGGATATTACCACCAACGCCACGCCCGAACAAATGAAAGCCTGCTTTGCCGATTTTCGCGTTATCGAAACCGGCATTCAGCACGGCACGCTGACGGTGATTGTGGATGGCACACAGCTTGAAATCACCACCTATCGCAACGATGGGGAATATCTCGATAACCGCCACCCAGCACAAGTGACTTTTTCAAAACAGATCGATGATGACCTTTCGCGTCGCGATTTTACCGTCAATGCAATGGCGTACCATCCTACACGTGGATTGGTTGATTTGTTTGGCGGAAAGGCAGATTTGAACGGGCACATTATTCGTGCCGTAGGAGATGCCAAAACCCGTTTTGAAGAGGACGGCTTGCGCATTTTGCGCGCCATTCGTTTTGCATCGGTGCTCGATTTTGACATTCATGCCGACACCGCAAAAGCCGTACACGCCTGCAAGCATCTGCTCTCGGGAATTGCGTTTGAGCGCATACGTGAGGAGTTTTGCAAGCTGATTTGCGGCAAGGGAGCTGTGCGCATCCTGCGCGAATATATCGACGTCATAGCCGTCTTTTTGCCCGAGCTTGCAAGATGTGTCGGGTTTGACCAAAACACAAAATACCATTGCTACGACGTTTTTGAACATACGCTCCACGCCTTGGAGCTTTACCAAGGTGACGATTTGTTGGTTTGCCTTGGCATTCTTTTGCACGACATCGGAAAGCCCTTGTGCTACACCGAGGACGAGCAGGGCGGACATTTTAAAGGCCACGCACCCGCAGGTGTGGAAATTACACGAGAAATTCTTACGCGCCTGCGTTTTGATAACGATACTGTACGCCGTATGGAGCTTTTGGTTGAGTGGCACGATATTCCGCTCTCTGCTGAAAAGAAGCGCGTCAAACGACTGATGCAAAAGCTATCCGACGAGGATATTTTGCGCCTTTTGGAAATCAAACGATGTGACCGTTTGGCACACGCTGTCGATTTTCAAGAGCTCCCCCCCGAGTTGGCGCACATTCCGACAGTCATTGCCGAAATTCGGGCAGAGGATGCCTGCATCTCTTTGCGCACACTTGCAGTCGATGGTGACGACCTGATGGCACTCGGAATACCGAAAGGAAAGCAAATCGGAGAGATACTCCATTGGCTCCTCGATGAAGTTATCGAAGAACACATCCCCAACGAAAAAAACGCTCTCTTGCAAGCCGCAAAAGAGCGCAATAAAAAAGCATAGGCAATTTTTCAAAATTGCCTATGCTTTTTTTGTTATTCAACTTCAATTAAAGTGAATGTAAAACGCAAATTACCCGTGTAGGTATCGGCTTGGGGAATGTTCTTTTGATCAATACGAACAAATCCTTGCCGCTCGCCAATTTCAGTAAAGGTTGCAAAAATCTCTCCCGATTTGATGGACTCATTCTCGTTTGTTTTTGAAAAAACTTGATAGGGGAGTTCAGAGGAACCGTCCTCGTTTTTTAAAACAAACTTATTGTCACTACCTGAAACGATGACACAAATTTGACGATCATTCAAGGTGAGAATTTCAGAAATCTGAACGGTAAAGGGAATGTCTTTGGGAGTGCTTTGCGTGGTACGTTGTAAATTTTCCGCACTAATAGTGCTTGAAATTGCTACCGAATATACAGGAGAGTTGTTAGCAATAACCGTGGCGGTGACTGTTGAAGAAGAACTTCCGGAACTTTCGGCATAGAGGGGCATGGGAAGCGCATTCAAAAGAAGCACAGCAAGGAAAAGCGAGAAAATTCTAATTGTTATTTTCATATTTATCCTCCTTATTCTTGGCCATTTTCGGTAATATTCACCACCGAGTAATGGAAGATCAATGTGCCACTGTAAACACCTGTTTTTGAAATTTGACTTTTATCAATGCGAATCCAAACTTCGTCTTGCGCGTTTTGGGTAAAATCTTTCAAAATGCCGCCGTTCGAAATGGGAGTGGTAGCTGAACGATAAGGGAATAGCTCAAAGGGGAGGACGTTTTCGTTGCCGTCAAGTAAGCAGAAAGTATCACCCTCACTTGGTTCAACCCATACACGAACAGCTTTTTCTCCAAACAAATTCTCGATGTTTTGTGTTTGAACATAAAACTGTGTCCAAGAATAGCGAGAGGGGGAGTGTTCATCAATTTGGCACAATTCTCCCACATTGATGGTGGAAGGAATGATTACGGTGTAGGAGGGAGCAGGGACAATGGTTGTAACGGTGATGGGAACATCTTTTACGTAAGGTGTGATAGCGGTTACGTAAGATAAATCATCACTGCTCCAAACCTTGGTTGGCGTGTATTGCCCGTCATTGGACTCACCGTTTCCAAGCTGGCCACTTTTGTTACTGCCCCAAACCCAAACAGATCCGTCTTGTGCCAGCATAGCACCGTTTTGGTAAGCTGCAGCAATGGCAACTGCTACGGGAACTTGTTCAGATTGGTCAAACAAGGGAACAAATGTGTTGCTTGCAGATCCTGCATTTTTGGGTAGACGTGCACCCGTTGTGTAAACTTTTCCGTCATTGCAAAGAATAACCGTTTGATCCTCAGATGTGGCAATAGATGAAATGCTAAAAGAGGATGTATCGGTGATTTTGAAACGAATGGAAAGTGTTTCGTCAGTTGTTTCATTTCCATATTGACCATACGTATTGGTTCCTAAAAAGCCTATTGTACCGTCATTGAGCAGGAACGCAGAATGACTTTTTGTAATTGCAACTGAGAAAACAGGAGACGTTAAGCTATCTTTTTGAAGTTCAAATGGTGTTTTGGAAATAGACTCAAAAGTCGTTATTCCCAAAATGCAATTCTCAGTACTACCCCACAAATAGACTTTTCCGTTGGCATCAATTGCAGCAGCCGATTTATAACTCGCGCTGATTTTTTTGATTGCCACGTCGGTTGGAATAGAAACTTGTGTTGGAGTAGCGGAAAACTGTAGGGAATCCTCTGCCATTTCATATCCGAGTTGGCATAAATCATTTTTGCCAAAAGTGTACACGTTTCCATCTCCACTCAATGCAAGCGAGAATTGTTCTCCGGCTGCAATGGAAACGATGTTTTTGCCGTGCAATCCACTTACAAGAATAGGAGTAGAAATATAATCTTCATCCACATAAGCTCCCAATTGACCACAAGAATTGTTGCCCCAAGCATACACATTCCCATCGGAGCCGAGCATTAACACGTGGTCATAACCTGCGCTCACGGCAAGCGATTGAATGCCATTGGGCAAATTGATTTTAACCGGAGCGGTTACAAATTCAGCGGTTTCAAAAGATTGTGGATCTCCCAAAACACCACTTGCCGTCGTGCCCCAACCCCAAAGCTCGCCCTTGCTGGTTTGCACAATAATAAAGTTGTTGCCAACGGTGATGCTTGGAGTTGCGGTACTGGAGGACGCTGTTGTGGAAAACGTAAAAACAGAGGAAAGTGTAAATAGTATAGAAATCGATACCAGTACGCACAACGCACGTTTTACGCAATGTCGCATAGTAAGGTTCTCCTTGTGATTTTTTGTTTTTACTTGAGCAGACCGGAGAGGGTATCCTTTGCAGAGGAGAGTGCTTCGGCAATCTTGTCGATATCACGTCCGCCTGCCATAGCGTTGTCGGGGCGTCCGCCGCCCTTACCGCCGGTAACTGCGGCAACAGAGCCTACGAGTTTGCCTGCGTGTGCGCCTTTGGCAACAGCATCCTTACCTGCTACGCAAAGGAAGTTG
>JAZOMJ010000080.1:0-2856 GCA_045653865.1 Eubacteriales bacterium | reverse complement strand
TCCCCCCACGTTTGAGCAAATGGGACGTTGAAAAACAGAACACCGTTGTGCGTGGTCAAGTAATCCTCAAGGGTGGAAAAGAAGCCGATGTTGCATCGATTAACCGACTGATAGAGGCGTTCCCGAGTGAATCCTCGTTTGCCGACAAAAAGGAAGCGATGGATCAGTTTGCCCAAAAGAGCATTCTTGGAAAAACCTTTGGCATCAGCTACGTTGGTAAAATGGATTGGTGCGGACTTGAGAGATACATTGAGGATCTTCACGCCTACATTGGTGAAAAACACACCAAAAACATGTTGCTGATTGAGGTAATGACAGTTGGCGAGGACTTCTCCCTGACCTTTATGCAAAGCGGAAAAGGCGAAAAATATCTGCATGCTTTTATGGATGAGATCCGCTCGCTCCAAATCCCCGTCCGCTTGGTTGGCGAGGAAAGATATCAGCTTTGCAATACTGATTCTATGATGAAATAATAAAAAAATAGTATAACAAAAGAGGGCTGACCGAGTGTCAGCCCTCTTTTGTTTGTGGTGTATGAAGAAAAAAGGCTCTGAAAATTACTTTTCAGAGCCAAAATGGTCGAAGTGACAGGACTCGAACCTGCAGCATCTAGCTCCCAAAGCTAGCGCGCTACCAATTGCGCCACACCTCGATATCTATTGAATTGCTCCCAAAGTGCCTTGCCCGCAAGGCTTCGCGCATACCGTTGCGCCACACCTCGATTTTTTGGGAACGGGTATATTATAGCAGATTTTTTTGCGAAAGTCAAGACTAATTTTTGTTTTTATTCATGTTTGGGGAGAAACTTTTGTTTCTCCCCTTTTTTGTTTTATTCCTCCTCACCATCAATGATATCATCGGCATCGAGAATACGCAAGGCAATCACCGAGCAATCATCGTGGGTCTCGCCCTCGGCACTTCTGCGACAAATGTAGGAGACAATCTCCTCGGGCGTGTACGTAGCGGCAGTTGTGAGGTAGGAGGTCAGCCATTCACAATCCTCGTCGCTCGGCAATATGCCGTCGCTCACCATCACCACCGTATCCCCTGCACGCAAAGGGAAATCTGTTTTTTGCACGTCAAGCGTGTTGAGAATACCAATGGGCACCGTGCCTGCTTGCAGGCGACGCACAACCTTGCCGCGTATCACAAAGCTTGGCGCCGCTCCGCTTTTGAGGAATGCCCCCTCCCCCGTCATAAGATCGAGTTCCAAAAGGTCAACCGTGGACGAGCACTCCTTGGTGCTATCGTGGGCACGCGAAGCGATCATATTGTTGAGCATTCGCAAGGATGTTGCCGCTCGGTTGCCTGCACGAAGCATTTTTTCAAGGAACACCGAGCACAATCCCGACGTGAGTGCGGCTTCCTTTCCCGATCCCATTCCGTCGCTGATAAGCGCGTAGAAATAATCCTTTTTATTGGAGAACAGATTAACGCTATCCCCGCTCACACCGCCGTCGGCAGAGATGTTGTTTTGCGCGCTGTGAACGGCAATTTTGCGTTTGGCGGTCAGCGTCATCGTGCTCACGCTTCCCTCTACCTCAAAAGCAGGAAGTCCGAGTTCCGAGCCGCACATCTCGCCAAGATCGCTCCGCATCGTTTCAAAGGTCACCTTGGCTTCGTCTACCTCGGCTCCGCGAATGAGGATTTTCTTCATACGGTTGCCAAAAACCGTTACACTTTCGGCACGCACGTTGGCATCCTTGAGGTATTCGGTAATCTTTTTGCCAAGGTCGGCATCCACCAAATATTCACCGCTGTCGGCTTCGAGCGCATCGTTGATGATGTCCGCCGCCGACTCGTAATCCATCGCAACAATCTCTGTGCGGTTGTTGCGAAGCATCTCCCCCGTGAGTCTTGCGCAGTCGGTGTTGATGCGTTCCAAAATGCCATCGATGCGTGTGCAACGGCTCGCAAGTTGCTCCCCGACGTGTTCTCCCGAAACGCGACCGCGCGTGTGAAGCTGGGAAATGAGATCATTCACCGCCCCAAGCGTTGCGGTGTATTCCAAGCCCCAGCAAATGTTTTTGTTTGGGCAATCGTTGCAAAAAGCATCAAAGGAACGGTCGCACAAGAGGCGCAAATCGAGCGTTCCCGGGCGACGGAAACGGTCGGAAAGATTGTAAAACACCTCGGAAAGCGAAGAAAACGCATCGGAAATACCGCGGAACCGCTCGTTGGAATCGCGATAGCGAATTCTCTCCACTTGTTGGCGTTGGTGTGAATCTTCAGCTTCCACATCCGCCTCTGCTTCCTCTTTGGGTGTAGATAGAACAGCCGTTTTTTGCACCACGGCAAATGCCGCCCCTGCCAAAAGTGAAGCAGGAACTAGTTGCAACAAGACCCAAAATCCTTTTACATATCCTGCCCACGCAAGCATTGCCACCACGGGCAAAAGGGTTGCGACGGGGCTTTCTTTTTTGGTCTGTTTGAGAAAGAGGGCTGCCAAGGCCGCGAGCAAAAAGGCAGGGGCTTGGATGGGGTCATAGGCAAGACCTGCAACACCTGCCGCAAGAATGCCCTGCAAAGCACTGCGGTTGGCACAAATAAAGAGCGTGAAAAAAAGTGCCGCCATGGGAGAGAGCGGAAAAGAAAGCAGTGTCACCGTTCGCGAAGCATACACAAGTGCAAACAGCAGTGCCGCCTCCGAAACACCAACAAACCACTTGTTTTGCGTGCGACGCTCCAAAGAGAGCGCAAAAAGAAAGGTTGCCGCTGTTGCCATCAAAATCATAAAAAGTGCCGCAAACCAATCATAGTACCGAAAACCGCCCGAAATAACGCGGTGAAGCGCAACAATCAGCGCGCAAAGAGCCGCAGCTGACATCCGCAACAGAACACTCTCACCGAATATAC
>JAZOMJ010000079.1:0-4831 GCA_045653865.1 Eubacteriales bacterium | reverse complement strand
CCGTGCCGTCGGTGAGCACGTGGAAAAACTCGGCGCTGATGCGATTTTTGTAATACATTAGGCGGAATGTTTGCGAACCGCTCAAAGAGACCTTAATAGGTTGACACGGCACATCGTGTTCCTCCTCGATGGGGAAGTGCTTTTTTACGGCATCAAGATAATGCCAAAAGATGCCCTTTTTCAGAGTGGTTGCAAAACCCGGAAAGCGTTTGACGGTAAAGGAGAGCGCCATTTGCAAAAGAATGGGAGAGACCTCCTCTTTGAGATAGATCGACAAGCGAAATACCTGCTGACGTCCGTGCTCCATAGAGATGGGGTAAATTTTTGCCGCATCGTCAAGAGGGAACCAAACCATAGAGGGACGCGCGTAAAAGCCACCGAGATTGGAGAGTGCCAAGCGAGAAAGAATTTCTTCCATCGCCACCCCTCGTTTGTAAAGCAACATAATGGCGGCTTCAAAATCGGCGCGGAATTGTTTTTTGTCTTTTTTAGAAGTCAAAAAATGCAGGTCAAATTCCGCAAAAAAGTGTTTTATCAATTTTTGTTCGGCATCGGTGAGCCCTTGCACAAACACGGAAAACTCCGATTTTATCGTTTTTTTCATAAAACCTCACAAAAGTGTGTTGTTATATTATTTTCTAACCTCTGCGGTAACGATTTTGGATTTGCCTTGGTAGCGAACCTCGATCTCAATCGGTTCTTCGCAAATTGCAATAACGGCGGGTTCTTCATCCTCGCTCGCTCTTTGGGCACAAATCAAATCAACCGAAAGATTGCCCAGAGGATAATTCTTCACGCCGTGTTCTTCGGTGAGTCGAATATCCCAAACAATTTTTTCTTCTCTTACGTTTGGGCGAATGCCAAACACGTATTCAAACAGAATGCTGATGGGGAAGAGCCCCGACCATCCCACAAAATTCGGCTTTGCGGGAGAACCCTTCGATGCCTTTTCGGGCATATAGTTTTCATAGATGGTTCCATCGTTTTGGAACACCGTCACTACGTTTTCCAGGCAATTGCGTGCAATCTCGTAGGCGAGATCGTCATAGCCGTTCTTCTCCAGCCCCTTGAGCACCATATAGTTGGTGGGCGCCCAAACACTGCCTTTCCAATATCTGCCGAGCTCGCTGTAATCGGGAGTATCAGCCGAAAGCGAGGGAACACGGCAGGGGCGTTTGAACTCGTTTTCATTATCGAGGTGCGCCACAAATCTCTCAAGACGCTCGGCGGGAATGATGTCTGCCAAGAGTGCCCAATAGGCACCAATCGACTTCACCATATTCAACTGACCGTTCTTCCAAAGATCGTAATAAAAGGCATCGCCCTCGTGCCAAAGCTTGTTGTTGATAACCTCTGTCAGGTCGGCAACCTCTTGTTTGAGCAGGGAGATGTTTTCATCGTCCTCGCGACCGATGATTTTGGCTATGTTAATCAGGATTTTTGCCGAGAGAACTTGTTGAATGCAAGCGTCAACCCACACCATGTGACCGTGCGAAAAGGCGACGTTGTAGCTCGATTCAAAACGGGGCATATTGTCCATTCCGCACCCCCAACCCGTCGACCAATAAGTGCCGTCGCGCCAAGTGCGGAACTCTTTGAGCCACAAGTGGTAGGCAAGAAGAGGGTCAAAAATTTTTTCAAGACGTTCTACGTCACCCGTTTGAGAGTAATATTCCCACTCCGACCAACCGAGAATGTTGGGGCCTGTGGAGGAGGGATCGTGACGCGAAAAATGCTCGCTTGCGCGAAATTCGCAAAGTTCACGGCAAATAAAGCCGTCCTTATGCTGATGCGAGTAGAAGTTATCAAGCGTTTTTTGAAAATTGAATGCGCGTGCGCCGTATTTACCGAACATTACGATAAATGAGGAATCCCACATAAAGAGATAGCCGTTGAATGCGGTGTCGATAAAATTCGAAACAAAATGAAATTCGCCGTTGGCGGGGCGCAAATTGGCAAACGCTGTGCGCCAAGCATAGTTGTAGCAGGCAAGCACGTCAGTGCGACCTTGCCAAACGGGAGTGGGGAGCAGGTGTGCAATCTCCTCGTATTTGGGCAGAGGTGTGTCCTCTGCGGGCATAGAGAGAAACACGTTGTTTTTAACAATCGCGGATTCCGCATAGGTCAAGTCTTGATTGATTTGAAAGGATGGCATAAAAATACCTCGTTTTAACAGTGTTTAAATGACGGTGAGCAGCTTGTCGGTGGCACGCTGTGCGTATTCTTCAAACTTGCCCATGTCACGCAAATAGAAAAGAATGGTGTAACGGTCACGCAAAACAAGCGCGCGACGAATGCCTGCAAGAATCATTTCTCGGTCGGTCACCGTAGGAGGCACCTTCATTTTGATGCAAAATTCTTCAACGGCATCAAAATAGGGCAGATAGTTTGCAATCAAAGATTTCAAGTGGGCATCACTTGTTTCTTCGTACAGCATTTGATACATAATGGCAATGAGTCGGGTGGCTTCGCACACCTCAAGTCCGTGCAAGTGAGGCGCGTTGCCGGCTTCCACGTCAAACAGCTCCCACGCGTGCGCAACAATGTGCTCCGAGCCCGATGCCGGGCGAGAGTTGCCCGTGTATGCCATGCCAAGACCTGTGACGAGAAAGCCCTCCATAATGGCTTTTATGCAGTCGGGGTCGCGCTCGGTCAGCTTATAGCCGTTTTCCAAGCACTTGTTGGTGGCATCGATGACGTCTTTGCCGATGGGCTCGCAAAAATATTCGCCCGTGTAGTCGCGTGCAAGCTCCCAGTCAAGCATACCCGTGTATTTGCCAAACATATCGCCAATGCCTGCAAGCATCATATCCCAAGGAACATCTTTCATTACGTCAAGGTCGGCAATGATGTATTTGGGCGTTGTTGCTTGAATAGTCGCCTTGGAGCCGTCAAACAGAAAAGGCGAACCCGCAGACGCGTAACCGTCCATTGAGGGAGCGGTGCCAACAATGGCGTAGGGAAGACCCAAGCGATAGGATGCTACGCGGCAAGAATCGTTTACCGTTCCCGAACCAACCGCCAAAATCAGGTCGGGCAGGGGAGAGTAGGCAAAAATATCCGATTTTGCCAAAGGATTGTTTGCGTGCAAAATGATTTCGCCAAGCGTTTCGGCATTGGGAAGAATGATATCACCCTTGAGAATAAGTTTGTGCGAAAACTTACCCGCCTTGATGAGCACCTTTTCGCAAAGCTCGCCTGCGGCAAGATAGGTGCGCTCGTCGGCAACAAGATAAATTTTGTTGTAATTCTTCAAAATTTCGGGGAGCTTGTAAACAGCACCCGAAGAAATTTCGCAACCCTCTAGTGGGGCTCTGTGTTTTTTCATTTGACAACTGCAAGCAAATTCAATCATATCGAAACTCCTTTGCGGTGCTTCAAATTTTAAAAGAAATCACCGTATCTTTTAAAATAATTATACCACACTCTTGCAAAAAATCAAGAATAATGTTATAATATTTACAAGATATTTTTGGAGGCATTTATGACTACAGATACAATCAAGCAAAAAAAGCTATATATTTTCGATATGGACGGCACCATCTATCTTGGCGGAATTCCGTTCGATTTTGCCATCCGTTACATTAAAAACCTGCGTGCGGCAGGCAAAAAGGTACTGTTTTTTACCAACAATGCTTCGCACACATCTCCCTTTTATCTCAAAAAGCTGGAGCGCCTCGGCTACGAGCCCACACCCGACGAAATTATGACCTCGGGAGACGTTACCCTTGCATTTTTGCAAAAGTTTCGCGCGGGCAAAAGCGTGTATATGGTGGCAACCGATGAACTCATCGAAGAATATCGCGCCAAGGGCGTGAATATTCTCAACGGCAGTGCCGAGAGAATCGAGAAAGCCGACATTGTCATCACGGGTTTTGATACCTCGCTCACCTACGAAAAACTCGAAACTGCTTGCAGACTCTTGCGCGAGGGAGCGGAGTATCTTTCCACGCATCCCGATATCAACTGTCCCACAGAGGATGGTTTTATTCCTGATAGCGGAGCGATTGCTGCTCTTGTGACCGCATCCACGGGCAAGACCCCAACCTACTTTGGCAAGCCCTACCGCGAGACCATTGAAATGATTAGCCAGGTGACGGGATATTCCTGCGACGAAATGTGCATTTTTGGCGACCGTCTTTACACCGACATTGCCCTTGGCAAAAGCTTTGGCGTGTGCTCGGTTCTCGTCCTCTCGGGAGAGACACAACAAGCAGACGTCGATGCCGCAGGGGAAAAAGATAAACCCGATTTTGTTTTCCCTTCGCTCAAAGAGGTGGATGACGTGATGTTTGGGGAGTGAGAAAGAAAAAGCAGTCAAAGGGACTGCTTTTTTGTGCGGGAGCGAAAAACGTTTTTTAGAGGAACCACATGTCTTGCCAAATTCTCTGCGGAGAATTTGACGAGTGTTGCCTATGACCTCCGGGTTATCGCTTCGCGCCAGTCGCCCATAAGGGGCGACCCCGCTTGCAAAAACGTGCCACCGGCACCTTTTTGCTTCGCTAACCCAACGAGCTACGCTCGTCGGCATAACCCGAGGCTGTGGAGTACACACCTCATTTCCGCAATCAAAACGAAAAGGCACCCTGATGGGTGCCTTCGTTTGTGTTATGCTCTATACCATTCCCAAGGATATTGCTTTAAATAATCGGCAAAATAACCTTCCATTCCGTTTTCTTTTCCAATCCAATTGCCATAGATGGTATTTCCGCCGCATTCCCAATTGTGAGCCCCCGAAATATATGCATAATATAATCTGCTACAACCGGAAAAAGCATTTTCTCCAATTTTCTCAACACCGTCACCGAATGTTATAGTCGAAAGCTTAGAG
>JAZOMJ010000078.1:0-7248 GCA_045653865.1 Eubacteriales bacterium | reverse complement strand
AAAAGGCTTGGGCTGCATCAATCAAATAGTCGATGTCGGCAACGCCTGCGGTCTCGTAAGCCGAATGCATGGCAAGCTGTGCCATACCGATATCAACACTGAGCATAGGTGTGAGCGTTGTTGCAATGCTGCCGAGCGTGGAGCCGCCGGGCATATCGCTGCGATTGGCATACTGCTGTGTGGGAACGCCTGCGTGCGCGCAGATTTCGCCAAAGATAGAAGCGGAAATGCCGTCGGTTGTATATTTTTGTGCGGCGTTGTTTTTGATAACCACTCCCCCATTGACGTGGGGAGCATTTTGGGAATCGCAAAGTTCTGGATGGTTGGGGTGCTTTGCGTGTGCGTTGTCGGCAGAAACAAGCATGGAAGAAGCCAATGCACGACGGCGGTCAACACCAAAGCTTTCGCAAATACGGTCGATAACGTCAGAGAGGAATACCGAGCCTGCACCTTGCTTGGTGGCACTTCCCGTCTCCTCATTATCTGCCGCGTAGAAAAGATTGACCGACTCTTCACTTTGACTGTCGATAAATCCTTGCAAAGTACCGAAAGCACACATCAAATTATCGATGCGCGGTGCCGAGAAGAACTCGCCGTCAACACCGATTTGTGTAGCCGCAGTGCGGTTGTAAACATAAAGATCATAACCGAGAATCTCTTCTTTTTTGCATCCTGCCTCGGTAGCAAGAAGTGCTTTGAAATCTGTTTTAACATCCTGTGAGAGCAGGGGCAACAGATCGATTGCGGGATTGTAGGCACAACCCGAGTTGATATCTCTCTTCATGTGAATTGCAACATTGGGGATGACGAGAAGATCGCGGTTGAAATTGATCAATTTTGCTTCAATTTTGTCTCCATCGGAAACAATCACTCTGCCTGCAAGCGAGAGCGGACGATCGAGCCAAGTGGAAAAGATTGTGCCACCGTAAGGCTCGGTGTTGAGGCGTTGGTATTGATCGAACGCGGGAGAAAGAGATTCATTTTTGAGTTTGAACATAGGAGAGTCGGTGTGGCTCGCGGTAATCAAAAAGTTGCGCGGCATACCTTTTGGAATGCGGAATGCAATGATAGAAGATTGGTTACGTGTAATATAGTAACCTTTTCCTGCTTCAAGCATCCATTCATTTTGCTCACACAGCTTTGTGTAGCCGTTTGCTTCCAACACCTCGGTGCAGGATGCAACCGCGTGGAAAGCTGTGGGGCTCTTTTCGATAAAATTGATGAGCGCGTTAACTGATTTTTTCATATCGTCCCTCCCAATGGTCTTGGTGAAAATGAATATAGATAGTATTATTATAACACAGTTCCTTTTTTAATGCAATAGAAAAACACAAAAAATCCAATCCTAAGGGATTGGATTTTTTATTGGAAGTTTATTTTCCCAAAAGTTTTTCAAGAACGGGGGTGATTTGTGCCGTTACAACGGTGTAACCTTCGTGAGTAAAGTGTCCACCATCGATGGTGTAACCCTCATAAACTTCGCCGATGGAAACGTCGTAAAGTGCACTGTACAGATCGACAAAAGCAAAATTGTACTTTTGTGCAAGCAATTTGATGGAGACGTTGTTATATGCGGCAAGTTGATTTTTGCGCCCCCAATGCTCGCCGCCCATAGCGGTAAGCGACAGCAGAACAATTTTGCTCTCCGGCAGATTTTCTTGCAAGCCTTTGAGAATGGATTCATAGTTTTGGAACATCGAATCCATATTGTTTGCCCCAATGAGCATGACAACAACCTTTGGTTTGAGGTCATAGAGAGACACCTGCAAGCGTTCTTCAAGACCGAAAGTGGTGTCTCCGCCGATGCCGCGGTTTGACGTGACGTATTGCGGATAGTATTTGGCAAGGTCATAGCCATCTGTTAAACTATCACCAATAAAGGCAACGTCAACCTCGTAATCATCGTACTCGGTATTTTCTTTTACATATTGCTCCAACTTTGCGGCACGGTAGGCGCGAACCGCCTCTTGCAGTTTTTCTTCTTCCCTTTTTTCTGGCAAAATCTTTGCAAAGTAAAGGATTGCAAGCGCAATGAGCGCAAGAACGAGCGCACAAAGCGGAATCCAAAATCGTTTTTTCAGAATTAATTTTTTCATTTGGCTTCGATTTCGGCAGTTTCTTTGGCTGCTGCTTCGGTCTCTTGCTTGCCTGCTTCCTCTCTTGCTTTGAGGTCGGAGAGGATATTGGCATAGGTTTCTTCGTCAATCTTGAATTTCTTGATATACAGGACAAAACCGATAAGAATGCAAATCAAGGGCAGAATCATCATAGAGATCTTCATAATCCAAATTGCAGAATCGGGAGTTGCGGCAATGAGCTCTGCCTCGCGCAAGGGGTCCTTTTCGATGGATTGCGCGATAGCATTGATGCCGGAAATAATGAGCGTAAAGGAAACAACGCCCTTACTTGCCGCTCCGCCAAATTGGTTGATAAAGGGTTGAACCGCAAAGCTTGCGGCTTCGTTTCTCTTGCCGAGCTTCCATTCGCCGTATTCTACGGCATCTGCCAAGAACAAAAGCATCAAAAGTTGAATAAATGCTTGCGCAAAGAAGAGTCCGAGACCTGCGATAACAATCAAGGGCAACCACTCAAAGGAGAGGAAGAAAATGATGTAGGAGATAGTTACCGCGATCATAGAGCCTGTATAAAGCTGCTTGCGGCTGAACTTTTTGCGGAAAAGCGGGAAAACAGAGAGTGCGGTGAGTTGTGCAACTGCCAGGACTGCGGCAAATACCATATAGAGTCCCTCATCGCCTACGGCATACTTAAAATAGTAGGTGCCAAATGCGGTGGTGGAACAGTAACCAATCATAAACAGTGCCATAGAAACGGCAGTTACCATCAACTGGTCATTGCCGATGAGTGCGTGCCAAAGGTCTTTGAGTGTGGTTCTCTCCTCTTTTTCAAGGCGGCTTCTATCCTCTTTTACGCCAAAGAGCGTAACGCTTTGGAATGCCCACATAATAAGCGCGCAGATGATTGCAAAAATAAAGTAAACATCGCGGTCGCTCATACCCAAGAAAGAAAACATAGAGGGAACGTTGAGATAAATCAAAACCATTGCAAACATACCAACGTTTGCACAAATTCTTGCAAATGCACCAACGCCCTCACGTACGTTTTGGTCCTTGGAGATGGCAGGCATCAGCGACCAATACGCGATATCGTTGAGCGAGAAAAAGATGCTGAACAACAAATAAGTAGCGCCCAAAAGAATGATGTGTGCGGTCTCGCTCATTTCAAAATTGTGGAACATCAAAACAGTCAGCGCACCTGTTCCAATCATACCAATGAGAATCCAAGGCTTGAATTTGCCCCATTTGGTTTTGGTGCTGTCAACAATTGCGCCTACAAAGGGGTCGATTATCGCATCAAAAATACCGAATGCCGTAAGCATGATACCGATTGCGGCAAGTCCGCCATCCGAAAAACCGACTACGTCGGTCAAGTGTACCAAAAGATACATACTCACAAGAGAATACAGAGCATCTCTGCCCACGGTTCCCAAGCCAAAACATATTTTGTTTCGTTTCATTTGTTTATCCATTGTTGTTTGTTCCTTTCTTGTTTTCTGTCTTTTCGACAAGATAAAGGGTGCTTCCCCAGTCGCCCAAAAGGCGAATGGATGTGCTGTATCCCGAGCCACTATATTGCATAGCAAGCGGAATGCCGCTATCGAGTCCTGCGCCCGAAACGGTGTAGGACTCCTCGCCATCCTTCATAGAAAAATGGCTGTTGACAAAGCGCATCAACGCTCCGTCAGCCTTAACGGTAATTGGGAATACGTGTTTGATAAGAGAGCCAAAACGAGAGATTTTGAGTCGTTGCTCCACACTCTTAACGGTGTAGGTAGCATCGCTTTCGGTATTCAAAACGCGTAAAATATCACGCCCGGGGCTTGTGTGGTATTCGAGATTGTAAATAGCTGCGGCAGTGGTGTTGCCAAGGCTTACCTGCCACTCCTCTCTGCCCTCTCCCGCATTGTGACGTGCAAAACGTCCGTATTGGAACATTTTGCGATGTGCTTTGTAGAATGCGATTTGCTTTTTGATTTGTCTGCGTTCCTCGGGGGTCAGTTCTCCAAAATCCAACTCATAGCCAAGCACGCCAAAGGTTGCCACATTAAATCGTGTGGAAAGTGGCGGATCACGCAAGGTTTGTTGATTGGGGGTCATAGGGACGTGGCAAGAGGCACAAGAGGGCGGAAAAAAGCAGAAAATGCCTCTTTGAATATCAATCCTTTCGCGTGCATCGGTATCGTCCGACGTCCAAATTTGCGGTGAGTAGCAAAGCATACCAAGGTCGAAGCGGTTGCCACCCGAAGAACAGCTCTCCAGTAGCACCTTGGGGTGCTTTTGGCAGAAGATGCGGTCGAGGACCTCATAAAGACCGAGAATGTAGCGGTGGAAGAACTCACCTTGATTTTTGAGCGTTGCAGAATACATATCGCTGATGTGGCGGTTATAATCCCACTTAACGTAAGCGATGGGAGCCGAAGAAAGAACGGCATCGAGTGCATTGACAATATAATCACGCACATCGACACGGGTCAGGTCGAGCACCAGCTGATTGCGCCCATAGCTTGCTTCCCTTTCGGGTACGCGAATTGCCCATTCAGGATGTCTGCGGAAAAGGTCGCTATCCTCATTGACGCATTCGGGCTCGAACCAAAGTCCGAACTGCATACCCATCTTGTTGATTTTCTTTGCCAGCGAAGATATGCCACCCGGGAGTTTTTTGGTGTTGACTGTCCAGTCGCCAAGTCCTGCGGTATCACTGTTTCGCTTGCCGAACCATCCGTCATCGAGAACAAACATCTCGACGCCCAGCCCTTTTGCTTTCCGCGCAAGGGCTAGGAGCTTGCGACGGTTAAAATGGAAGAAAGTAGCTTCCCAGTTGTTGATAACGATGGGACGTTCGCTCTCGCGAAAAGCTTCGCGGACGATGTGGTTGTTGACAAAATCGTGCATATTTGCCATCAGGGCATTGGTGCCGCCCGTGGTATAGCTCATCACCGCTTGCGGTGTGGTAAAGCTTTCACCTGTTTTGAGCTTCCACAAAAAGCAATGCGGATTGATACCGCTCATAACACGAAGTGTATCGTGGTTGCCCATTTCTACAGCAGAATAATGATTGCCGCTATAAATGAGGTTAAATCCAAGAACTTCGCCCCACTCCTCGTTAGCGCCCTTCCCCTTGAGCATAAAGGCAGGGTTGTGACGGTTGGAGGAGGCACCCGTGGTGGAATCGTTGACAAGAATGCCATACGACACAGGACGCTCGTGGATGTGTGCTTCCTTTGCCCATCCACCATCAAGCGTGAGCATTGTGTAATCTGCACGCGGTAAATCGAACATAAAGCTCATCAATTTGCGAATATAAACATCCCCCTCGCCACCGTTGCAAAGACGTGCGTGACGAGCAATGACGTTACACTCCTCAAACACGGTGTAGTAGAGTTCGAGTTTGAGCGTGGGATATTTTTTATCAGCCAAAACTACCGTAAGCGTTTCTCCCTTGCCGTGTACGAACGGCAGATCCTCACCCTTTACGGGAATACTTGAAACGCTGTGACTTTGATAAACAAAATCGGTGACAAAGGAACCGTCGGCAAGAATCAATTCCATTGGCGTGTGGCGGAAGTCGCCTTTGCCAATGCCTGAATACTCCTGCGGAAGCGTCTCCATTGAATATGCCGCATCTTTTGCGTCATAAGCAACGGTAGAGCCGAGCAGAATTGTGTTTTTCAGATGCAAAGCCTCGGCATCTGCTACGGATACACGCGTACCGTAATAAACGTGCTCCAAATGTCCGCGCGAGGTGACGCGGAACAAATAACTTGTATTTGCCGTCTCCAAGGAAAAGACTTTATTTTCTATTTTAATCATTCTTCAATCTCCAAAAGTCGGAATTCAAACGGTTGCAGAACATCTGCATTCGTGTTCTCGTAGTTGTTGGCAATCAGCTTTGTGTTTTTACCAACAATTGTGGGAAGTTTTGCGTTTTTGCCGGTTAAGTTGCAAACAGAAAGCAAGGTTTTGCCGTTCCATTCACGTGCAAAAACATAAACAGAGCGTCCCTCGTAGAGAGAGCGGAAAGAGCCCTCGCACAATACGGGATGCGTTTTGCGCAAAGCAATCATCTTCTTCCAAAAAGCGAATACCCCGTTGGGATCCGCCTTTTCGGTCTCTACGTTGACCTCAATGTGGTTACCGTTGACTTTGAGCCAAGGCTTTCCGCTTGTAAAGCCTGCGTTCTCGCCTTTGGTCCATTGCATAGGCGTGCGTCCGTTATCGCGAGAGGTGCGTTGAATCATCTTCCAACGAATTCCCTTGGGAATGCCCAAACCTTTTGCCATTGCCCAAATGTTGTGGCTTTCAATGTCAACCACCTCATCAAGGTTTGCAAAGTCTCCGTTTGTCATACCGATTTCCTGACCCTCGTGCAAAAACGGCGTTCCGCGCAGGGTCATAAGAAGTCCCGCCATCATTTTGGAAGCCTCTTTGCGATAGCTGCCAAGATCGGCAAAACGAGAGATGAAACGCGGTTGATCGTGATTTTCAAAATAGCAAGCATTCCATTCCAGCGCATTCTGCCATTTGGTGAGCGTTTGCATCAGTTTTTTCGGCTTCAGACGCGTTTTGAACCATTTGACAAAGACCTGATCGACCTCCATATGCTCGAAATAGAAGATCATATCCAGTTCACCGCGTGCACCGTCGCAAAGTGCCTTTGCTTTGGAGACATCAACAAATACCGTCTCACCTACCGCAAACGCGCCATACGGCTCCAGCACCTCGCGGCGGAGAGTTGCGAGAATCTTGTGACAGCCTTCTGTGGACAGATAATGTTCTCTGCCTGTCAACACCAGCTGCTTCTTGCCGTCGGCCAAGCTATCCTTGTAGATGATGTTGATAACGTCACAACGGAAGCCTACGACGCCGCGATCCAGCCAGAAGCGCATAATGTCCTTGACCTCCTCCAACACGTCGGGATTGTGCCAGTTTAGATCGGGTTGTTTTTTTGAGAAAAGATGAAGATAATATTCATCCTCATTCTCACCGAATTTTGCCCAAGGGCACTCTGCAAAGAAGTTGCCCCAGTTGTGGGGAATCTTTCCCTTCTTTCCTTTTTCTATAATGTAGTAGTTACGATATTTTTCATCCCCTGCAAGTGCTTTTGTGAACCACTCGTGCTCGTCAGAGGTATGATTGATCACAAGATCCATTACGATTCCGATGCCACGCT
>JAZOMJ010000077.1:0-11805 GCA_045653865.1 Eubacteriales bacterium | reverse complement strand
AACGCAGAGAGGAAGTACAATTTGTTTCTCTGCCCCAACAACCCATAAATAATATTCGATTCCCTGTTTGAGTTCTGCCTCAAACACAAAGTGCGCATTGGATCCCGAAACCTCTTTGCTGACTGCTTTGGCAACATCGGTGGATGCTATAAAATCCTGCTCGGTTAAATAAACCGCAACGGCATCATCAGCACAGTCGACCAAAAAGTCGAATTGATAGCGCACATTGCTCATTTGTTGCATTTTTACGCTCAAAAACTTGTATGTAGAATAGGATTCTTGCGTTTGCTTATCATCAATGAAGGTAACAAGGCTTTGCGGTGGGATTTCGTAACTGATTTTGCGACCGTCAATGACAACATCTACCGCCTGCGCCTCGTTGCGATTGGAGTTGAGAACCACAGTTATAACCACTCCGTCATTGCGGTAGTATGCAAGAACGGTAAGCTCTTGGGACGTTGTGGTTGCATTGATTGCATAGCAACCTACGCCGTCAACATCGTACAAAAACTTTGAAACCTGCGCCATTGCATAGTATGCAGAGGATTTGGAATAACGGTAGGCGGTTGTGCCATCGGCTTTTTTGTAGCTATCCAATGAAATAACGCCAAAACAAGCTCCGTGATCGGCAGGACAAGGCTGACCGTTGCTATCGAGCACCAAGTTCCAATAAAGCGCACCGCCACAACCGTTCCAAAGGTTCCCTTTTCCATCGCTTTGCACCGCGCAAGGGGCTAAAACAATGTTTTGGCAAGCCCAACTCAGGTTGTTGGCAAAATCGTAGGAAACGTCGCTTTCGGTGATTTCGGTAATGATGGATGCTTTGCCGTACTCTTGGCAGACCTTTTGAATGCCACTCTTCAAGCCAAAATTGCGAGAGGAATTCCAATATGCATCTCCATCGTAGCCGTGAAAGCCCACTGTGTTGGAGTATTTGCCTGCGGTTTGGGCGTGCTCTTTGTAGAGTGCATCCAAATAGGCATCGGCACTTGACGCATAGGAAGAGCCGTAGTTATAATCCCAAGCGACAATGTCGACTGTAAGTCCCAAGGCTTCCAATTTGGAGCCAACGTATGCCGTGATGATGGCGGCTTCCTCACCGCTCATATTCATTGTGGGATAGCTGAGATTGCCAACGTTTGGCTCGTTGACAAGCGTGAGCGACTGAATAGAGATGCCTTCTTTTTGATATTCGGTAATGAATTTTACCAAATAATCGGCATAGACCTCGTACATATTGCTCTTAAGCCCTGCGGCACCGACAAGTCTTCCGCTGGTCTTCATCCACGCAGGAGCTGACCAAGGGCTTGCCATGAAAGTGACGCTTGGATTGATTTGGAGAATTTGCTTGGCAACTGCAATGATATCGGCATCGTGGTCGAGGTTGAAGTGCTCAAGCAACATATCTGTTTTGCCCAAGGGCATATCATCGCAGGTGAAATAGGTATCCCCGTGTATGTAATCGCTGGCTCCAACGGGAATGCGCACGAGTGAAAGATTGGCTCCCTCGCGAGAGAAAAGCTCTTGCAAAATGCTCTCTCTTGTGGCTTCGTCCGCCTGCATTAAAAGGTAGGCGCTAGCGTGTGTTAAGGATGCACCGTAGCCGATAAAAGATTGATACTTTGTGCTAGAATCCACATAAATCGTTTGTCGGTTTTCATCCGCTTTGTCGAATGTTGTAACCGTTACGGAATCTTGTTGCTGCAACAAAGCAGATTTAGAACCCGTTGTTTGATACACTTGGGCAATTTCAATCGGTAGATTTGGCATAGTTGGAGGTTCCTCCTCGTTTTGTGGTGGTATTTGCGAGATTGTTGGATCCTTATTGCTATCAACACGAGTAATATGCACCTTGCCACTGATGGTTTTTACGGCAATACGTCCGCCGTTTGTGCCGCAAATATATGTATTTCCCACTTTTGCAACGGAAAAATCAATGATGGGTTTTTCATTGCGCATGGCTTTATCCACAAAAATAAAGGAGGTGTCGGGGGCAAGTTGAAACTCTATGTTACCGGACTGTGTTTGCACCTCGGTGTTTTCAACAAGAAGATCTACAATTGTAATGTTTGTAGAAACCGCCTTGATATTGAGCGTTTTCAGTTGTCCAATCAGTTTTTCGGGAATGCGGAGAATGAGGTCTTTTTCTTTATCTTTGTTTGCGCCAAAGAAAGAGGACGAGCCGCGATATTTGATGGAAAGCGATTTTCCATCCTCGCTGACAGACCAATGCACTTGCGTTTTTTCGGTGAGGTCAGCGGGAGCGCTTTCGCTGATGGAGACGTAAGCATCTTGGCAAATCACAACCGTTACGCTTCCGTCAATCCAATCGAGGTCGATGCTCTCAAGGTGAGGGGCGCGAACAGTTCCCTCGCCCACGGTGTATGCGCTATCATCGTAGCGATAATCTGTCCAGCCAAGGTTCCATTCCCCTTTGCCAACAAGACCGTTGAGCACGCCCACAAGAACGGCTCCAACCAGTAGCCCGACAATGATAAAGATGGAATATTTGATAAAATTCTTTTTGTTCATAACAGTCTCCTAACGTAAACGGTTGATTTTATCGGTTTCTATGACATTCCCCAGCGTGTAAAGCACCAATGCAGCATCGGCATCGCACGCCTTTGTGTAGGCAGTAACATCGGTGTAATCGGTGCGCGGTGAGGAAAGATTATACAAAACAAGATCGAAATGCTGTGCCAAAAAAGGGGCTACCGAGTTGGCAAAGCTATCCTTAAAAATGGCAAGTGTTGGGCGGGAGGTGCCGTCCTTTTTGGTAACGGTGACAACATCGTCTGTGCCATCGAGAAAAACAGAATATTTATCGTTCCCCTCAAGATGTGCAAAATTGTACAGTCCGTCATCGAGAACAGAGCCGTCGGCAGTTACCAAAAAATCTTCCTCGTTACCAAAGAGCCAAAGTTCGATTGTGTCGGCTTTGACAAAGTGAAAACCCGAAGCCGCGGCAAACGTGCCGTAAAAATTGGTGGAAACGGTCTGTTTTGCAAAGCTTTCGGCAGGAATGATATCGTTTTCCATTCCCAATGCCCGCATAATATCCGTGTAGGCGTAATAGGCTCCAAGTGTTGTCCAATGGTGGTCGGTGCGAAAATAAACGTATTCGCCACGCTTGTAACGCTCGCGGTAGGATGGAACAAGGTCGAGATAATTGACATTTTCTCCTATATTCTCACGCAAAACGGTAAGCATCTGATTGCTTTCATCACTTGGATAGGAAAAGGCAGAGGCGGCAACGTCAATGGTTCTGCCCGTCAAAAAAACAACAAGTGGAATATCTGCATTCTCGGTTGCGCGATGGATGCCTTGGGCGGCATTTTGCAGGTGTGTGCGGTCGATGACGTCACTTTTTTGTGTTACGTCCCCATGGGTGCGCGCCGTATCGAAAAGACGCTTGGCAAGCTGACCGCCACGCCCGAGAAGAATGCCATTGTTCTCGCCCTTTGACACAAACAGTTCAAGTGCGCCTTTGACGGTGACAAGAAGCTCACGTGCTGGAAATTGGTCGGCAAAATAATCATTGCAGTCGCTCGAAAACTCGCCGTCCATGAGTCTGTCAACGTCAAAACGCGGAAAGGTTTGCAGGGCGCGGTTCTCACGTGCCGAAAAGGATTTATCGGGAACGAGCCAAAAAGCAATGGATGTGATAGAGAGCAGAAAAACGAAGCAGACAACGGTTAATACGGCGTGTCGATGTTTCATTTTGTTTGCGCGCGGTGCGCTTCCCTTTCGTGTTTTTTCAAAATTGTGTATATTCAAAGGGGCTAAAGGTAGAGTCTACCAAATATGCCACGCACACACAAAAAAGTGTGATGCAAAGAATGACAGAGACACTTTGCAAGCGTGGATGACGCTGGGCAAGGCATTCCCAAGCCCGTTTGGGGAGAGGTGTGGCGCCTATGGCAGAGAGCAAAATCAAGGGTGTGAGGCGTATGCTGGTATAGAGTGCGACGGGTGAGAAAAGTGCATCCGCTCCTATGCCGAACAATGCTAAAAAGGTATTCCACGCGGTGGCAAGATTGTTGTGTGAGAAGATGAGAAAGCCCACACCAATGAGAAAAAGCGAATACAGATGCCCAACAACGGGCGGTGCTTTTTCCAAAAGGCGGAGCAGAAATGCGCGTTCCAATATCAACAAAATGGCAAAATAGACGCCCCATAGCACAAAATTCCAATCAGCTCCGTGCCAAAAGCCTGTCAGGAGCCAAACAATTGCCAAATTGCGATAGCGTTTGAGAGTGCCTACTCTGTTTCCGCCAAGCGGAATATAGACGTACTCGCGAAACCACGAGGAAAGCGAGATGTGCCAACGCCGCCAAAACTCGGTGATGCTTTTGGCAATATAGGGATAATTGAAGTTTTCGGGAAAGCGAAAGCCAAACATTCGCCCAAGTCCGATTGCCATATCGGAATACCCCGAAAAATCGTAGTAAAGATGCAAAGAATACAGAATAACAACCATCCACGCACCAAGAACGGTGGGCTGAATTGCCCCACTCTCTTGAAAATAGAGGTATCCTGCCGCCAAAGCGTCGCCAATGAGCACCTTTTTGGAAAGCCCCACCACAAACCGAAAAATGCCTTGTGCAAAGTCACATACGGTTTCGCGACGAGACGTGAGCTGCTCGTCAATTTCGGTGTAGCGCACAATGGGCCCTGCAATCAGTTGCGGAAAAAGAGTGACATACGCGCCAAAATTGATATAATTCCTTTGTGCTTTGCAATCCCCACGGTAAACATCCACCGTGTAGGAAATGATTTGAAAGGTGTAAAAGGAGATGCCGATTGGCAATACAAGTTCTGCAACGGTGGGAATATGGATAATGGGCAGGCGCGAGAGATTGATGGCGAAAAAGTTATAATACTTAAAAAAGAATAAAAAAGAGAGGCTGACGCACACCGAAAGCACCGTAAACGCTTTTGCGCGGTGTGGATGTGCGGTACGGTATTTGCCAATGAGAATGCCAAATAAATATGCCAAAGTTAACGAGAGAAGCATCAGGAGCACATAAACAGGCTCTCCCCACGCATAAAACAGGAGACTGACCAAAAACAGCACCAAATTCTTCCCTTTTTGTGGCATCACAAAGTAAATGAGCAACACAAACGGCAAATATGCAAATAAAAAAATCAGAGAGGAAAATACCATACAACAAAAGAACTCTCTTTCACTCTTATTATTATACAGTATTTGCCGCTTAAAGTCAAGAAATACAAGAGAAAAAGAAAAGGATAGTAAAAACAAAATCCCCCCATTACGAGTTTCCTCATAATAGGGGGATAATGTTTTATTGAGTTGATTGATCTTTTTCGGTTATACTGCCAAAATTATAATTCCGCACGATGTAGTCAAACTCATCGGGACTATTTACACCATCTATCCAAAGATCATTGCCGGTAGCACCATCTTTTATTACATAGTTGCACAAATAATCTTTCCCCTTCAAAGTACGAATGGTTATAGCTTTTTGCCCAATTGACATTGCTTTGACCGCGTCCTTGTACACGGTTTCTTTATACCCATAAATTGTAATCGTTGAATAATCATCCGAAACACTAATGTTATATTCTTCTTCTGCGTTATGAACCTCTTCTTGCAAGTATAAACACAATGTATTCGCTTGTGTAAGTGTTAGACGAAGAACTAAATCCCCTTGCTTATTTATACGGGAAGTTTTTCGAAAATCGCCAACTTTATTGTAAAAATCAAATTCCTTATCAAAAAATTCTTCCGCTGTACAACCAAACACATCTTTGCAAGCACCGGCTGGAACTACCAACTCGCTCCTTGATAAGAAATCAAAACAAACAACTACTAATACAACTCCTAATATCACTGCGAGAGTTATATACAGCGATTTTAGATTGCAAATACCAAATTTTTTCATAAACTGATTTTCCCCACTTTCTGGATATTGATAACTCATTATATCAAAAAGTGGAAAGATTTGCAAGAGCATTACAAAAACTTCTTAATTTCAGATAAAAACTTTTCAAAAACGAGCGACCAATGGTTGCCCCTACTTTACGGGAGCACCAAGGCACTCCCCTACCGGTTGTTTTTTTGTGTACGGAAAATCGTTCGTTTTCGGGCGATTCGTGAATCGCCCCTACGATGAATTTGATTATTTTTCGTAGGGGAGGCGTTCCGCCTCCCCTTTTATGCGCGATATACGTTTGTTTTTTTGTGGGATGCCGAGGACGTCATCCCCTACAAAAAATACGATACAAATCAACTTTCTTAGCGAGCAGGGTCTTGGTGGTGCCTGCGAGCTCGCGGCAGCAAAAGCGAGGTTCCCCCTCGCGTCGGCTGTCTATTTGTGTGTTAGGAGCTCCCCTTTGGAATTTGTGTTAGAGAGTTCTTGAAAGGGGCGTGGGGAAAACTTCTTGCAAGAAGTTTTCCCCACACAAATCGCATCCTTATTCTATTATGCTTTACCAACGGAGCCAAACAGTTCCATTTTTTCTTTAACGGTTGCCTTGATAGCTTCTACGCCGGGAGCGAGGAGCTTACGAGGGTCAAAGCCCTTGCCGGAAAGATCCTTGCCTGCTTCAACGTATGCGCGGGTAGCAACTGCAAATGCGAGCTGGCACTCGGTATTAACGTTGATTTTGGAAACGCCAAGGGAGATTGCCTTCTTAATCATATCCTCGGGGATACCTGTGCCGCCGTGGAGAACGAGGGGCATCTCGCCTACCTTTTCGGAAACTGCTGCGAGAGTCTCGAAGGAGAGACCTTGCCAGTTTTCGGGGTACTTGCCGTGAATGTTACCGATACCTGCTGCGAGCATGGTTACGCCGAGATCAGCGATCATCTTGCACTCGTTGGGATCAGCACATTCGCCCATACCAACAACGCCGTCTTCTTCGCCACCGATAGAGCCAACCTCTGCTTCGAGAGAGAGACCCTTCTCTTCGCAAACTGCAACGAGCTCTTTGGTCTTTGCAACGTTCTCTTCGATGGGATAGTGAGAACCGTCGAACATAATGGAAGAGAAACCTGCCTCGATGCACTTGTAGCAACCATCATAGGAGCCGTGGTCGAGGTGGAGCGCTACGGGAACGGTGATATTCAGTTCCTCGATCATTGCCTTTACCATATTGGTAACGGTCTTAAAGCCGCACATATACTTGCCTGCGCCCTCGGAAACACCGAGAATAACGGGAGAGTTGAGCTCTTGCGCGGTCAAAAGAATGGCTTTTGTCCACTCCAAGTTGTTGATATTGAACTGACCGACTGCATAGTGACCTGCCTTTGCTTTGGTCAGCATTTCTTTTGCGGAAACTAACATTTTACATCCTCCTGAATTTTCTTCAAATTAACAATAACATTATATACCAAAACGAGAAAAAAATCAAGTGTTTTTTTGATTTCCTAAAAACTTTTATAAAATTTTGATGATGTGACCAAAAACACGGCATACTAATGGCGTATTTTGTAGAAGTATGCGAGGTGAATTTGTTGAAAAAGGATGCAAGATATCAAAAAATGACAACTGCTCCCGTTGCCAAAACCATTTTGGAGCTCTCTATCCCCAACACATTGGGGCTTTTGGTGATTGCGGCATACTCTTTGGCGGACTCTTTTTTCGTCTCCGAATTGGGAACGGCGGCAGGTGCCGCCATTGGCGTGGTTTTTCCGCTCCCGGTGCTCATTCAAGCGGTGGGATACACGCTGGGACTCGGTGCCGGCAGTCGCCTCTCGCGCGCCCTTGGCAAAAAAGAGACCGAAACCGCATCCGCACTTGCGGCAAGTGCTATTCTTTGGTCGCTGATTTTGGGGTGTGGGATTTCTGCTCTTGGACTTTGGAAAGAGGAAGCCCTGCTCCGCTTTTTTGGCGCATCCGATGAAGTCATGCCCCTCTCGCTTGCCTATTTGACACCGCTTTTGTGGGCGGTTCCCTTTTTGTGCGTCACCTTTGTGCTTAGCCAACTGCTCCGTGCAGAGGGTCTTGCAACATATTCGATGATAGGGCTCTCCGCAGGTTCTATTTGCAATATTGTGCTTGACCCCATTCTCATTTCAAAAGTTGGAATGGGCATTGCAGGGGCTTCGACGGCAACACTCATCAGCCAAATTGTGAGTGCTTTGATCTTGTTTTCGGCATATCTGTTCCGCAAAAGCGCTCTGCAACCGTTTGCAAATCTTCGAATTAGAACGCTTTTGTACTTTGGCAAAATTTGCGTAACGGGGCTTCCCTCTCTATTTCGCCAAGGGTTGGCAGGTGTGGCGACCATTCTCATCAATCACGCGGCGCGTGCGTATTCGGATGCGGCAGTTTTGGCGCTCTCGTTGGTGGCGCGCGTGTTTTTGCTTGTGTTCAGCCTTTGCCTTGGTATTGGGCAAGGAATGATGCCCGTGGTGGGTTACAGTCACGGGGCGGGCAATCAAGAGCGGCAAATGGATGCTTATCGCTTTTCCACACGTCTTGCAAGTGCTACGATGTTTGCCATTTCCCTGCCCCTCTTAATTTGGGCGCCCGAGGTGATTGGGCTTTTTCGAAATGATGGCGAAGTCATTCAAATTGGTGCGTTTGCCCTGCGTGCGCAATGCGCCATCCTCTTTACGCATGGGCTTGTGACCTGCACCATTCTTTATTTGCAAGCGATTGGGCGCGCGTTCCTTGGCACGTTTCTCGCCGCCGCACGGCAAGGATTTTTCTTTTTGCCGCTCGTGTTTTTGTTGCCGATGAAATTTGGGTTGCTCGGGCTTTGTTTGGCACAGCCGATGGCGGATGCCCTGACGTTTTTGCTTGCGTGGGGGATAAAGAAAAGGAAGGTAAATTGAAGTTGTGTGAGATTCACGGTTATCCGCTTTGTGTTCGATAAGCGATTGTTTTCGGGAGCACCAAGGCGCTCTCCTACCGGTTGTTTTTTACACACAAAAAATGAATTGTTTTTTGAGGACCGTCCGGGAGTCCGGTCCCTACAAAAGTTATGTTTTCCCTTGTAGGGACCGGCGTCCTCGACGGTCCTTTTTTCGATTTTATACGCATGAGAAAACGAGCCGCAAAAATTTGCGGCTCGCCGAGATTTTTATTGTTCGGTGCGGTGCCAGTAATAATAATAATCGATTGAATTCAAATACTGTGCCGCAGTTGCGGTATCGGAAAGGCTCTTAGAAGAAATTGCCGTTGTCTCTGTCTCTATGGAAATATGCGTATAGTACCAACCGTTAGGATTGACAAAAGTCGCGCTCGTAATATAACCAGCCCAAGAAAAGAACGCCCCTGCTCCAATGAAGATAACAGACTCGCCAATCGTTACGCTCGTAAGGTTGGAGCAATCAGAGAACGCATACTCACCGATGGTGGTGACAGAGTCGGGAATTGTTACGCTCGTAAGGTTGGAGCAACCGGAGAACGCATGAGAGCCGATTGCCTTTACTCCATCCGGAATGGTGATGTTGGTTAAACGTTCGCAATCTTTAAATACACCATACGCAATGATTTTGGTATCTGGGTGAATTGTGTAGGTGCTCATCTTTTTGTTGGTCACCTCAACCAATATGGCATATGGATTTGTGCTATCGCCTACGTATTTTCCATACTCGTATTCGTTGAAAAATGCGGAGTTGCAATAAGAGAACACATTGAAATCAATGATAGCACTAGAGTTGCTAACTGTTACGCTTGTAAGGCTGTAGCAACCACTGAACGCATCCCCACCAATGGTAATGACAGAATCGGGAATCGTTACGCTCGTAAGATTAGAGCAACCACTGAACGCACTAGAGCCGATTGTGGTGACAGAGTCACCTATTGTTACGCTCGTCAGGGAAGAGCAATTAGAGAACGCAGAATTGCCGATAGTGGTGACGGAGTCGGGGATTGTGATGCTCGTCAAACCTTTGCAACTGGAGAACGCAGAATTGCCGATGGTGGTGACGGAGTCGGGGATTGTGATGCTCGTCAAACCTTTGCAACTGGAGAATGCCCAATCTCCGATGGTGGTGACTGAGTCGGGAATCGTTACGCTCGTAAGGTTGTAGCAATCATAGAATGCATACTCGTCGATGGTGGTAACAGAGTCGGGAATCGTTACGCTCGTAAGATTAGAGCAACCACTGAACGCACTAGAGCCGATTGTGGTGACAGAGTCGGGAATCGTTACGCTCGTCAAGGCATCGCAACCACGGAACGCAGAATCGCCGATGGTGGTGACAGAATCGGGGATGATAACAGAAGTGATGGTTTTGTTCTGCCTAAATGCCTCTTTGTAAATGGTTGTTACAGGCAGTCCGTTATATTCGGAAGCAATTTTGACCTTGGTAGCGGTACCTGTATAATCGATAACTTCCGCATAAGTGCCATCGGTAGAAATATCATACACAATACCGGGAGTTGCGCCTACGGGAATATCACAATCGGTACACGCTCCCTCATAATTGAGGTTATGCTCTGCTTTGCCGTTGATGGCAGAACAGAACTGACAATTATACCAGTGGTATGCGCCATCCATGGTGTAAGTTGTTTCAAAAGTATGATCCGCAATAGGAGTTTGGTTACAAACCTCAACTTTGCCACAGGTTTGGCAGGTTTTGGTGTCATATCCAACTGCTTGGCAGGTTGCAGGAGTGGTTACGGTTACAAAATTATGGTCTGCGTATGTACCCTCTTTCCATTCAATGCCGCCACAAGTGGAGCAAACGCGGTAATAGAGTTTCTTTTCGCAATCGTTTTCATTCAGGTTATAAAGTTCCCAATTGCCATACACGTGCATGTGCTCAACTTGCACTTTGTATTCGGTCTTAACACCGTTTACTGCAACGTATCCGTCAATAACAGAAATTACGGGCTCGATATGCACTTTGTGCTCGGTGGTTACACCGTTGACAACTACATAGCCGTTCTCTACTGTGATAACGTCGGCGGTGTCAATTTTGTATTCGGTCTTAACACCGTTTACTGCAACGTAACCATCGATTACAGAAATGACGGGGTCGGTATGCACTTTGTGCTCGGTGGTTACACCGTTGACTACTACATAGCCGTTCTCTACTGTGATAACGTCGGCGGTGTTGACTTCGTATTCGGTCTTAACAGCGTTTACTGCAACGTACCCGTCGATTACCGAAATTTGGGGTTCGGTGTGAACCTTGTATTCGGTCTTTTCTCCGTTGACTACTACGTAGCCATCCTCAACAGTAACAACAACCGCTTTGTTAACCTCGTACTCAGTCTTTACGCCGTTGACTGCAACATAGCCGTCGATTACAGAAATGACAGGCTCTGTATGTACTTTATGTTCGGTTTTTTCACCATTGACTACAAGGTAGCCATCGGCATCTACAGTGATTTCGTCTACCTTGGGAGTGTCGGGCGTTTCTTCCTTGGGGTTTGTTTCCGTTTCTGTTTCTGTTTCTGTTTCTGTTTCTGTTTCGGTCTGTACCTTATACTCAGTCTTTTTGCCGTCGACTACAAGGTAACCGTCATCGCTGACGGTAATTGTGGGCTCTTTGGGCTCTTCGGGTTGCTGATTGCAGGATGCAAACAGGCAAACAAGCGCCAAAACAAGCGCGAGAGTACATAAAATCTTTTTCATTTTACTGTCCTTCCCTTCTCTTTTTTAGAAGATAGTGCCATTATAGCACAGTTTTAGGTGTTTGTAAAGGATATTACCGCAAAAAGGATGGCGGGTTCTTGTTTTCGTGCTGGGCAAAGTCTGCCGCGAGCATTTGTTTGAGGGTGGGAATATCGAGGGTTTGGATTGCTTTTTTGGCGTATTCCAAGAGGTAGCGGAAGGCATCGGGTTGGGAGATGCGTTGCAAGGGGCGCGTGTCGCTCT
>JAZOMJ010000076.1:0-9026 GCA_045653865.1 Eubacteriales bacterium | reverse complement strand
TGAGGATGACGAACAAATTTATGTCCAATTGAATAACGCAACCTATTACGAGGGCAAAGTTGCCGGAGCAGGTATGAACGGTATTCTGCTTATCGTAGGAAACGCGCTCTCTCCCACAAGCACGCTTGCGCTTGCACCTGCAGCACAAGTGGATAACTCCACCGTTTATGCGCGCATCTTTATCGGTGAGTCCACTAAAACTCCCGTAGAGGGCGAAACCCTTGCAACTCTCCAAAATCCCGAATTTGGCACTTGGTATTTCTGCACCGTTGAGGATGCAAACGGCGACGTATTCGAAAGCAACGTTTTCCAATATACTTACGTTATCACAAAGCAACCCACCATGGCAGATCCCTCCATCGAGCTCAATAAAACTACGGGTGAGGAAAGCTATCAATGGTATCAAATCACCGAAAACGGAAACGAAATCACACCGGATTCCGAGTTGTTTTTTGCAGAGGAACAGGCTTCTTGGTACGATTCCGACAACGGTTGGTACGGCACCTTAGAATACTCGGGTGGCGTATATGCTGACTATATTTATATCAGACTCAAAGAAGGTCAAACCATCACTGTTGTTCCGTCTCGCAACGTTGAACAAATCGGCATTTGGCAATCCGAAAACGACGTAGGTGATTATATAGAATATATTTATGCCAACGAAAAGGCAATTCTTACAGCACCGCAAGACGGCATCTACGTGGTTTATGCAGGCAGTTTTCAAATTGACAATCCTATTGAAGAGGTAACCCTTCGCATTTATGACAATACCAATGATGGTATGGTGGCACTTGAGGGTGAAACCGCGGCAACTCTTTCTCACAATCTTCCCGGCACATACGTTTGTGTTGTTACCGGTGTCAACGGTTTGAGCGTAACCTCCGAGCCTCTGGTAATCGGTGCAATCGTTTCTATTCAAAAGACCTCTACCGACGGTTTGGTAGATACCTATACCATCACCTACACCGATGGCTCCACCTCTATCTTTACCGTAACCAACGGCAAGGACGGTGAGCAAGGCGAAAAGGGTGAAAAGGGTGACCAAGGCGAACAGGGCATCCAAGGTGAAAAGGGTGACAAGGGCGACCAAGGTGACCAAGGCATCCAAGGTGAAAAGGGTGATAAGGGCGACCAAGGTGACCAAGGCATCCAAGGCGAAAAGGGTGACAAGGGCGACCAAGGCGAACAAGGCATCCAAGGTGACAAGGGTGCAGATGGCACCAATGGCAAGGATGGTGTAACGCCTGTTCTGCGCATCAACTCCGAAACCAACGAGTGGGAAGTTTCCTACGACGGTGGCGCAACCTGGACATCCTTTGGCGTAAAGGCAACCGGTGCTAACGGTACCAATGGTACAAACGGTGCTAACGGCACCCACGGTGTTGATGGCAAGGACGGCAAGGACGGCAAGGACGGTGAGAACGGCAAGGATGGCCTTGCAGTAGCCGCAACCGTTATTGGCAGCACCTCTTTTGCAACACAAATCGGTCTGATTGGCTATGAACTGATCAGAAGAAAGAGACCCAACTGGATTGATGCTGTTAAGAATTTCAAGCTTAAGGAAGTTAAATTCCCTTGGAAGAAATCTTAAAGCAAAAGCATTTTTCCAAACAAAACAAAATTGTGGCAGTGAGCTTTGGCTCACTGCCACTTTGTTTTGCAAAAATATTTTGGGTAGGTGTTCTTTTGCTTGTGTTCTATTCAAACTCTGTTGGTTTTTCTAAAGCCAAACGAATGGATGCACCTAAAACAACATACGTATGTGCGTTTTTTGCACCAAATCCTTAAAATTACACGTTTTTGGACTCTTGTTGAACATTATTTTTGGCATCGTTGAAAACGATTTTGTTAACGATGAAGAATACCACCATCGAAACACCGCCGTTGAGCACGGTGGTGCCAATGTTGTAAATCCAATCGGGAACAAAGCTGCCTGCAACTGCAACCCAAATGCAGTTGATGGAGTTGACCACGCAGGTAACTACACAAAATGCCAACAAATACCAAGCGCCTTGGTAGGCAATGTTGCCGTTTGAGCGGAATACGTATTTTCTTTGAATAAAGAAATTGATAACCTCGCCGATTACCATTGCAATCATATAGGCGGTAAAGTATGAAACACCGCCTTGCTCGGCACCGTAACCGATGATGTACCACTTAAAATCAATGCCAAAGAGGGTCAAATCAATTCCCGGGAAGCCGAAATCTCGATTGCCCATAAAGGCAAAGGCGGCAGGCAAAAAAGTTAGTATTAAGTATTTGAATATCGTGATGAGATTGCTTACAATGATGAAAAGTCCACCCTCGCGAACCCACACCGAAAGCTTGGGATGTTTTTTTTCAAAATTTTCCCACAGCTGTTTTATTTTTTGCATAGTACCCTCCTTGGTAAGAAATTTACTTATATGCAACATTATAGCATATCTCCCCCTCAAAGTAAAGCATTTTTTCAAAAAAAATACTTTTTTGCGCACCAAAGGTTAAAAAATGCAAAAGGAGCACAGTAAACACGAGGTTGACTTGGTTTTTTTGACTGCCGACAAGCTTTGCTCTCCCCCGCTATTTTGCTGAGTTTGCGTAATTTTTGCACAAAACAAAAACTTTTTTAGAGGGGTTGCAAATACCTTTCTGTTGTGGTATAATATTCTATAAGGATTGCAGTTGAATGGCGCAAAATGCTTTTGTGTTCTTCGACAACAACCAAAAAACAAATGGAGGTAATTATGAAAGTCAGACAAATTGTGCAGCTCGTCATAATAGCGCTTCTGGTTACGGCACTCGTAATTGGCAATATTATTGTTTTCGAGCCGCAAATGGCATCCAACATCACGGGTCTTCAGGCATTCTTTGAGGAGGTTTTGAATTTTCATCCATTTGCTGCTAGCAGCAACACCATCAATGAAGCTAGAAAAGGCGGCCAAGAGCTTTCCGAGCAGATTGTTAAAGAGGGAAGCGTATTGGTTAAAAACAACGGTGCCTTACCGCTGAATGTAAACGATGTTTCTCAAGTAAACGTATTCGGTCACGCTGCTATCGACTGGGTTTATGGCGGATCGGGTTCTGGTCAAGTTTTGCCTGAGAACAACAACCCCAACGAAAACGTTGATTTTTTAAAGGCTTTGACGCAATACGGCATTTCTTACAACGAAAGCCTGATTGCTATGTATCGCAAATTTGCGCCTGCATTTGGCGATATTGGCTCTATCAATAACAACTACGATCAGTTCTACCGTTTGGCAGAACCGAGCATTTCCGACACCAATTATTACAGCTCCGCTTTGTTGAGCGAGGCAAAGAATTACTCCAACACCGCGTTTGTTGTCATCGGCCGTCACGCAGGCGAGACCGAGGACCCGACCAGAGTACAGTACAAGGTCAATGCAAAATCGGCTGTTGATACAAGCCGTCACTATCTTGAAATCTCTACCGAAGAAGAAGAGATGCTCAAGTACGTTGGCGAAAACTACGAGAATGTTATCGTTATTATCAACTCCACCAACACAATGGAGCTTGATTTTGTAGATACCATTCCCGGTATTGATGCATGTCTTGTAGTAGGCGCTACCGGCACACGTGCCGCAAGTGCAATTCCTTCTATTCTTTACGGTGAGGTTTCTCCTTCGGGACGCTTTACCGACACCTATGCCTACGATATGGCAAGCAATGTCAACTTCAAGCGCACCAGCGCACAAGGCATCGGTCACTATACGGGTGCTTCCGATATGTACCCCACAGGTGCCGGCAGTAACGCAGGTGGCACACGTCGTGATGCGCCCGCATTTGTAGATTACATCGAGGGCGTTTATCTTGGCTACAAGTGGTACGAAACTGCTGACGTTGAGGGCATTTGGGCGAAATATTCCCGCGAAATCCTTGACGAAAACGACAACAAGATCACCGTTACCGGCTACGATAGTGTTGTACAATATCCCTTTGGCTACGGTCTTTCCTATACCACCTTTGCGTGGACGGTAGATGCACTTTCTATTCCCGAGGGCTCCGAAATCAATCGCGAAAGCGAGATCACCATCACGCTTTCTGTTACCAACACGGGCTCGGTAGCCGGTCAAGACGTTATCGAAGTTTATCTTACCCCCGAATATAAGAGAGGCGAAATTGAAAAAGCACACGTCAATTTGGTTGCTTTTGCAAAAACAAGCATTATCAATCCCGGTGAAAAGCAAACGCTCACTATTTCTGTTGACGTAGAAGATCTTGCTTGCTACGATGCATACGATCTTAACAACAACGGCAACAAGGGTTACGAGCTGGATGCGGGTTCTTATCAAATCAAATTGATGACCGACTCTCACAATGTGAAAAACGTCAATTTTGCAAACGGTGCCACCGATGTACCCGGTGTCATTACTTACAATGTATCCAACACCATCAACTTCCTTACCGATAGCGTTACCGGCAACCCCGTAACCAACAAGTTTACCGGTGAGGATTCTATCGATGGCGCAAGCATCGACGGTAGCGACAGCAATCAAAATATCGGCTTTATTTCTCGTGTAGCATTCCCCGATCCTTATGAAATCGAGGCTATTGCAAACAGAGAAATGGCAGACAACGTAAGAGAATTCAATCAATATACCAAAGAGCAGGCAAGTGAGTGGGATCACGCCAGCCTTGACATTTTCGGCAATACCGTCAATGGTAAGGAGGTTATTTGGAACACTGCCGCAGGCACCTTGGAATATGACGGCGTTGTTTATGCCGACTCGGTAGGACGCGACGGCAGAGCAAAGGTGTACATGAACGGTAAAATTACCAGCCTTGGTATGGCTCTTGCAAAGGATTATAGCCATCCCCTTTGGGAACCTCTTTTGAACCAAATTACTTTGGAGGAAGCCATTGAGTTGATTCACGCAGGTAACTTTGGTAATGCGGCAATCTCTTCGGTTGGTAAGCCCAAGCTCACCGACCACGATGGTCCTTCTCAGGTTCGTTCCTTCAACGCAGGTGCACAACGTGGCACAGGCTTCCCCTGCACAACTGTTCTCGGTCAAACTTGGAGCCAAGCTCTTTCCTATAGCTTTGGTATCAACTACGGTAAGGAAATGGGCGTACAAGGTATTGCAATGGACGGTACCTACGGCTTTGGTGCAAACCTGCACCGCAGTGCTTGGGGCGGACGTAACTACGAGTATTTCTCCGAGGATGGTTTCTTGGCAGGAACCATGCTTGCCGAACAGGTTCGCGGTCTTACCAACACAGGTAAGTATTGCTATCTCAAGCACCTCGTTTTATATGAAACCGAGCACGAGCGTGACTCCATGTACACTTGGTGCACTGAGCAAGCTCTGCGCGAAATTTTCCTCAAGCCCTTCAAAAAGGCTATTCAAGATGGCGGATGCGTAGGCATCATGTCCTCTTATAACCGCATCGGTAACGTTTGGACAGGTGGTAGCGAAGCGCTCATTCAAGGCGTTATTCGTAACGAGCTTGGCTTCTGCGGAACCGTTGTTACCGACTACGTTGATAACTGGTCAACAGAATTTATGTCTATCGAAGATGCCGTTCGTGCAGGCGGTGACATCAACTTGGGTCAAAGAACCAACGTTCTTGATACAGGCTTTAACGATAGCAACCGTATTCAAAATCAGGCAAAGGAAGTTTGCCACCACGTTTTGTATATGTTCCTCAGCCCTTTGGCAGCCAATGCAGAATATAACGAAAATGATGATGTTGAGCAAATCACCGTAGGTACAGTTATCGAGCCGTGGGAATGGTGGAAGCTGGCGGTTATCGATTTGGATATTCTGGTAGGCGTTATCTGTGTTTATTGGTTGTATTTTATCTTCCGCAAAATGATTGTTTCGAAAAAAATGGAACAGGAAGAATGTGAAATGAAAGTCGCATACGAGGCGGCACTTGCGGAAGCAGACACAACAGAGCAGTTGGATGAATTTGATGAAGAATAACCTATGACGGTGACACTTTTAAAAATTCTATCTATGTTGAAAAAACAAAATAAATACGGAGGAAAAGCAGAATATGAAAATAGTTAAAAGAATAATAGAAGTCCTTCTGTTAACTGCGGGCATTTGTGCCGCAATTGCAGTTATGGTTTTCATTCCATACAAATCCTACAACGAATACAAGGATTATTTGGCTTGGGTTGCAGAAGTGAGCAAGCCCGAACCCAAACCTGTATTGGAATCGATTACTGCCACACTCAAAGATGGCGTTCAATATTTCAAAAACGATTTGGCAGAACCCAAAGCAAGCGACTTTGTTGTAACGGCAAACTACACTCTTGACGGTGTTCCTTATACCGAAGAAATCGCAGAAAATAAGTTTAGCGTTACTACGGCAAACAACTTTTATGCTGTGGGCGGTGATGTAACTGTTTCTTATAAAAATCAAACAGTGGTAGTCAATATTGAGTTGATTCCCGTCAAGATAGAATCCATCAGCATCGAACAAAACCCCTATACCGTAAAATATCAAACCGGCTCTTCCTTTAATGCCGACGGTATGGTTTTGAAGGCTGTTTACAACGACGGTTCCACCAAAATCATTCCGGCAGAGAAATACGTTGTCGATACACAAAAGCAACTCACCCCTGCCGATAGCTCTGTTTTTGTCAGCTACACCGAGGGCGGTGAAACCATTAGCGTAGCAGTGCCGATTGGTGTTGTAGACGTTTTGAACAATGGTTCGGTTGTATCTCTTGTTTTGGCAGGAGATGCCATCGTACAATCGGAAAGCAAACTTTCCACCACCTCTATGGATATCAACGCTATCTATGAGAGCGGAAACAGACTGCCTTTGGATGCAAGCGAATACACCATTTCCGGTGGCAACACAGTTGCTAAGTTTGGTAAGGCATACACTGTTACAGTATCTTACAATGAGAATCCCGCTATTTCGCTCTCTACCGATGTTATCGTTCGCACAACGATTCAAGCCGAAAAGGGAACCATTGTTGGCGGTAGCAGTAAAACAGAAACAGAATACGCTGTAGTAGATGGCGTTATTCAAAATCTGGGCACTTCCGTTACCTTTGCAGGCGACTTTACAAAGCCGATTAAGAACGGTAAGGAAGGCTCCCTCAGCTTCACCATCAACTCCGAAACAATGGTTGTTGGCAACATCACAATGCGTTGTGGCAACAGTTATTGTTGCTATGCAAACGGCACAAACGCATCCGGCGGATACGTTATGCAGCCTTTGCAAATCAACACCATTCTTGATCTTACCATCAACGGCAAAGAGGTTGCCATTCCCGATTCCGTTGTGCTCAAGGGTTGCGGACCGTATAAGGATTATGCACCCCTGTATGGTATTTACTATGAGTTCACCTTTGAGGATGTTGAACTCGATGCAGGCGCAAATATCGTTAAAATCACCTTTAAGAATAGCACAGTAGGTGCTGCAAACCTTTGGGGTGAATCTCCCTCCACACTCAACATCGACTACGTTAATTTTGATACCGTAGGTAACGAAATTCCCGAAAACTACACCGTCGAAGCTCTTGAGTTCTCCCCGAACTACACCATGACCTATAATCAACTGTTCACAAGCGTTAAGCCCACAATGGTTGGCGTGCTTTCCAACGGCACAAAAATACTGTTGCCCAACAACTTGCTGAACATTCAAGTTGAGGGTGCAACGCCCGGTGAGAGTCGTGTTTCCTATGGCAAGTATACCATTACGGCATCTCTCAAATCCAACCCCGAAATTACGGCAACTATGGAGTATGAGTTCTTTGGTGTCAGAATTTTGAAAGCCGGCATTGAGGTGGAAAACGATAGAGTATACTACGTATTCTCGGGTGTTTCTTACGGATACGTAGCCGAGGACTTTAAGTTTGTAGGCGAAGAAAACAAGATTTACGAAATGATTATGTCGATTGACGGAACAAATCTTTCGTTCAAGATTGATGTTACCGATCTTGCTCCCGACACAATTGTTTACCCGCACTTGTTCATTCAAGAAATTCCGTATAACAACGGTTCCAACAGCAACGGCGACATTTTGGGTCAAGGCTTGACTTTTAAGGATGGTTTGACCGTGACACACAACGGCACAATTTACAAAATTGAAAGAATGTATAGCATGCCCAATCTCCACGTCTATGACGAAGAAACAAACTAAACAGCCCATTTCAAAGCCCACCTTGAAGAAGGTGGGCTTTTTGCTTGTAAAAGAGGATGTATGAACCGAATGCGCGACGATTGTCTATAAACTTGTTTTTTTGCACAAAATCGCCAAAAAACAGGGAATGTTTTGGGAATTGTTGTGCAAAAACGCTTGACAAATGATTTTCATCATAGTATAATATAATGTACCGAACATATTTTTTCAAGTCAACATTCGGTAAATTACATTATTTTTGGAGGGCGAAAAATGAAAAGAATTTTCAAACTTCTCGTTTTAGTATCCTTGATCGCCGCACTCTTACTCACAACAGTAGCTTGTGGAAAGCTATTCAAGGATCCTGCCTCAAATACTACTACAGAGGCAACCACTCCCGTAGAAACACCTACGGAAACCACTCCTGCGCAAACCACACCCATAGAAACTCCTGAAGTGACTACTCCTGTAGAAACTCCCGAAGTGACTACTCCCGACGAGACTCCCGACGAGACCACTCCCGCCGGCTGTGATCACGAATGGACTCCCGCAACCTGTCTTGCTCCCAAGACTTGTTCTAAGTGTGGAGAGACTGAAGGCTCTGTATCCAACGAGCACGTTGCAGGTGCCGATGCAACCTGTACCACTGCTCAAACCTGTGCGCTTTGCGGCACAGAGTTGAAAGCAGCTCTTGGTCACACTGCAGGCGAAACCGTTGTCGAAAACGAAGTAGCAGCTGATTGTGAAAACAACGGCAGCTATGACAACGCAGTTTACTGCTTTGTATGTGGCACAGAGATTTCCAGAGAGACCATCACCGTTGATGCACTCGGTCACACCGAAGTTGTAGATGAAGCAGTAGACGCTACTTGTACTACAGCAGGTAAGACCGCAGGCAAGCACTGCTCTGTATGTGGCGAAGTTCTCGTTGCACAAGAAGT
>JAZOMJ010000075.1:0-4719 GCA_045653865.1 Eubacteriales bacterium | reverse complement strand
GTCAAGGGTAAAACAACTGCCAATGTAGAGTACGGTGTAGGAAGCGTTTTGAAATAGCTTCGAATACCGGCATTGAACTGTTTATAAGAAAGCAGTGTTGCCAGCACCATAACAAGAGTGGAGAGGAAAGGATAAAACATTGCGCTCTCGGCTCCAAATTCTGCAAAAGCACCACCAATAATGGCAGGGTAATCAAACAGCAATACCACCAAAAGGGCAAGCGTTGTTAAAACAGTGCGCAAAATCAATCGCTTGCGGTCATAGGTGTATTTTGCTATAGAACGTGTTTTGTTTTCGGGGGTTACAGAATCTTGTCCGCAATATCCAAATGCCGTACGATAGCGTTTATTGCCTTCGCGTGACATACGGTGCAGGTGATCGTATTTCAGCTTTTTGAGGTTATCATAACCCACCAAACGACCAAATTCGCTTTCATAGCCCATCTCAAAAATCATTTCGATATCGTCGTTCGAAAATCCGCTACGATGTTTAATAATTTCCATCGTGCTCATTTTTTGTTCGGCTTTTTCTTTGCGACGCAATTGCATTCTTTGCAAAAGGCTTTTGGGTTGCTCTTTTTGTTGAATTTCTTCGGGGGCATCAATCGGAATTTCTTCGGCAATTGACATAGTGTCATCGCCTATAAATTCATCAAATGCATCATCAAGTGCTTCATCCAAATCATCATCGTGAGAGTGTTGCGCTTTTTTTATGGTTTGCGGAGGACGTGTATTTTTTCGCGATGTACTCTTTTTGATGCTTGCTTCACTGTTAGAAGTAGTTGCACTTGCTTTTTTGGTGCGAGAAGTTATTTTTTTTGACGTCGTCGGGGGAGTCGTCTCATTTGTTTCGGTTGCCACCGACTTTGTTTTTTGGGGCAGATCCGAATTTCTATTTTCTTTCATATAGGCTCCTTTCCGATAGGAATTGCAAACATAAAATATTAGGAGTGATGCTGACGAGCGGCTTCTGCTAAGAGAATTGCCGCCGCGGTGGATACGTTAAAGGAGTTGACCTGACCGTACATGGGGATGGAAACAATGGCATCGCAGGTCTTTTGCACAATTTGCGAAACACCGTTGCCCTCGCTACCGAGAACGATTGCGCAACCGCCCTTGAGGTTGGTGGCATAAACACTTTCACCACCTGCTTCAGCGGCAAAGGTCCAAATGCCTTTTTCCTTGAGTGCTTCTACGGTAGATGCAATGTTTGCAACCTTTGCAACTGCCAAGTGCTCAATAGCACCTGCCGATGCCTTGGTTACAAGGGGAGTAAGCCCAACCGCGCGACGCTTGGAAATAATGAGTCCGTGCGCGCCACAACACTCGGCACAGCGAATGATGGCACCAAGGTTGTAGGGGTCGGTAATACCATCGCAAATGACGATGAGGGGATCCTCGCCACGCTCTTTTGCGATATCAAGGATATCTTCCACCGTGCAATATTCTTTTTCTGCCGCAAAGGCGATAACACCTTGGTGGGGCGCATAGCCTGAAATGGCATCGAGCTTGGGTTTTTCGGTTTCAATTACGGGAATGCCGCGCTCAATGGCTTGCGCTACGAGCACAACAATAGAACCCGTGCGCTCGCCCTTTTGCACGAGCAATTTGTCAATCGAGCGGTCGGATTTGAGAAGCTCACCAACGGCATTTCTGCCAATCACCGCACCGTTTTCGTAATCACCGTGAATGCTGCCTGCATCCTCTTCGATGGGAGCCTTCACTTCTTTTTTATATTCTTTTTTGTAATCGTTTCTGTAGTCGCCACGCGGTGCGCGATCGCGTTTGTCATAGCCTTTGCCTTTTTTGTCAAAATCGCGGCGAGGCGCGCCATTCTTTTTCTTTTCCATGATGTAGGACTTGTCCTTTCTTGCCTCAAAGATACTTTCTTACATATAATTATAACATAATAAATGATTTTTGTATATAGTCTTTTGAAAAAATGTCGTCTTTTCGGGAATTTTTCGTTCTACAGAATCAGACAAAAAATAACAAAACGGGAAGAAACCCAAGATTTCTTCCCGTACTTGTCAAAATTATTGTTTTTTAAAAATCCAATCCGCGGGATCGCCTGCGAAGTTTTGCTCTTCGGGCAGGGTATACGCTTCCTCTTTCCAACGAATGCCGCGGTTGTTGACATCCTTGTAGAACGCGCGTGCTTTTTCTTCATTGGGGCGCACCATCAGGGAGACGTACGTCCATTGTAAGCGAGAGCGTTTGACGTTCTCAATTTTGTCGCCCGCATCGCGCTCGGCGGCATCCCACCAAGATTCAATGGCATCGTAAACGGTTTCGTAGGTCTCTTTCGAAATCGTCCAAAGAGGACGCTCGTAAATGCTGATGTGACGCGCCTTGGCGGTGGCGTTGAACCAATCGAGGAACGCGCGAATGTTGCGCCAGCCCTTGCCGTAGTAGTGTTCAAGGAAGCGGTTGATGTGAATGTTGTAAATCGATTCACTCATCATCGGCTCCCATGCAAGGCGAGCGAGCATATAGGCGCGCAGCTCGGCAAACTCACCCGAAATGGATTGATAATTGCCCTCAGGATACATGCCCTTCACACCGTGGTCGGCATAAAAGCGCATATTGTTGCGAATAGAGTTGAAATTGGGGTAGGGAGCGAGATAATGCGCAAAATTGGTGGCATAGTCCCAAATATAAATGCGGTCACAAACGCGATTCCATTCCTCCAAATCCTTTACGTATGCGCGATTGCGCGAGCAAGCACCACTCTCCAAGGGATGGGTGAAGCACGCCTCAAAGGAGCACAAACGAATGATTACGTTGGGGAGCGGCTTGGTGATTTTGGGAACGTTTCTTGTGTATCGGTAAGCCAAGGTTTCAATGGCAACCTCGGGATAATCGTCCTTGATATCTTCTGCCACAGCATTGACAACGCGCAAGAGCGTGCCCATGTGACTACCCTCAAGCGCATCGATTGCGGCACATTTTTCACACTTGCAGTAGTTTTCGTTATCATTCTGCGAGATGGAAACCAAGCGGATAGAGGGATCCTTTTTGAGCCACTCGCGTGTGTATTTGATGGCGGTTTTGGTGACTTCGGGATCGGAAAGACAGGGTTGCAGAGATTGCGGACACCCCGTAATATTCTCCATAGTATGCACAAAACGACCTGCCCACTTCATATATCCGCCATAGCGAGGATCATCGTTTTTGTGGGTGTTGATGCGGTTGGCAATGCGCCACTCAAGGTCATCCTTGCCAAGATAAAAGCTTTCTTGACGGTATTCGAAAATGGGGGAGAGAGACTCATTGATCTCGCCAATTTCGCCACCGCGACCGGTACTTGTGACACCGGGAGCGTAGTGGTAAACGTCAAGATACTTTTCCAAAAACGCATATGTTCCGTAAAGAACACCGCGCGGACCGCGACCGATAATTGAGAGCTTGCCGGGCGTGTTGAAAATCGAATATCCCTCTTCGTCACGGGGATTTTCTTCTATGTGAAAATCAATCACACCTTTTCCGCCAACCATTTTGTCACCCGTGATTTTCTCAATCCAAGAGGAAAGAATCTGAGCGGCATATTCCGCGGCAGGCGAGGCATCGCAAACAATATCATATTCAAGAGCGGATACACCGCAAAGCAAAATTTGTTCCATTTGGGTTTCTCCTTTCGGGGATGAAAAAATGGTTTTGTTTGTTCTATTATAGCACATTTTGCACACCGTGTCAACGAAAAAAGACGATTTATGAAAGAAAAAGGAAGGTTTCAGCCTTCCTTTTTCCTTGTCAATTCAACTTATATTTGAGTCTGAGATTATCGGCAATCATAGCGATGAACTCCGAGTTTGTGGGCTTGCCGCGGTTGTTTTGAATGGTGTAACCAAAATAGGAGTTGAGCGTATCTACGTCACCTCTATCCCACGCAACCTCAATGGCGTGGCGGATGGCGCGCTCTACGCGGCTGGTTGTGGTGGCGTACTTTTTGGCAACGCTGGGGTAGAGCACTTTTGTCACCGAGTTGATGATGTCCGAATCCTTAATGGTCAACAGAATTGCGGTTCTCAAATACTGATATCCTTTAATATGTGCAGGAACACCGATTTGATGGATGATTTGTGTCACTTGCGATTCGATATCAGGTCCTTTTTCGGTCTCTTGCATAGCCACGGCAGGAATATCCTGCATGCGACGCGTTGCAAGACTTTGAATGTGATCGGCAAGGCTGACAATATTGACGGGCTTTAGGAGACAAAGCTCGGCACCTGCCTCGGATGCTTGAATAAAGATATTTTGATTGGAAACCGAGGATACCACAATAAAGGAGGGTGCCTTGTCGCTACCCCAATCCATTGTTTTTGCGTTGCGAAGAACACCAATGCCATCCAATTTGGAAAGCCAAACGTCCAAAAGTACCACCTCGGGATGAATTTGTGACATTTTGATAACAGCTTCTTCACCGTTCACGGCTTCTTCTATGTTGCGGTAACCTGCACGCATCAAGCCCTCGCGTACCTGTGCGCGCCAAATGGGACTTTCATCGGCAATTAAGAGTTTTGTTTTGTATTCCATAGTTCAATTCTTCCTCCAACTTTCATTTTGTTATGACAGTAATATTTTACCATAAATGTAATAATTTTACAATATAAAACAAGAAAAAATATTCCCCAAAAATTTTGGGGAATATTTGGTAAATTTTACCAACTCGGTGGTCGATTTATGATTTAATGAGAGTGTTTGCAAGGCTCTTTGAAGA
>JAZOMJ010000074.1:0-17617 GCA_045653865.1 Eubacteriales bacterium | reverse complement strand
GTGGTGACGGAGTCGGGAATCGTTACGCTCGTAAGGTTGGAGCAATATTCGAACGCAGAATAGAAGATGGTGGTGACGGAGTCGCCAATCGTGACACTTGTAAGGTTGGAGTACCTGTAGAACGCCATCCCACCGATGGTGGTGACTTTGTAGCCATTGATGTAACCACCGATATAGATGTCACTATCGGTGCAAGTGCCAATACCCGTGATAGTGCAAGTCTTTCCATCTTCATTTACTTCGTAAGCAAGACCTTGACTTGTGGGGAACGGCTCTTCCGGCGTTTCGGGTGGAGCTTCTTCCAAAGTTGTAGAGGTGGTTGCTTCTGTTGCCACGGGTGTTGTGATATCGCTGTTTGTGTTCTCATTGTTTTTGCAAGAAGCGAATGCAAACAAGATTACAAGGATGATTGCGATAGTGCATAAAATCTTTTTCATTTTACTGTCCTTCCCTTCTTTTTTTTAGTAGATACTGCCATTATAGCACACTTTTTCATTATTGTAAAGGAAAATAGGGAAAAAACTCTTGACAAACTCATAAAAGTATGATACAATATGTGAGATTTTGAAAAAAGGAGGATCCAAACTCGAAATGGACGGCGACAGTAACGGCGACAGTAACTGTATCCCTTTGAATCGAATAGCGGAATGTGAGCGGCACATCTACACTGCAATGGACAGGGTGGGTGCGCCTTTTTGTGTCGTTTTTTGGCACAAATTTTGCGAAAAAATCATTTCCTAATGTTTTTGTCACACTCTCACACAACACCGTAAACTATTAAAAAATTGATTTCAAGGAGATTAAAATGCTTATATTGATTATGGTGGCACTTGTCATTTTGTCAGGATATTTTTCCGCCACCGAAACGGCTTTTTCTGCCGTAAATAAAATTAAACTCAAAACCTTGGTTGAAGATGGCAACCGCAGAGCAAAGTTGGTGCTCAAGTTGTGCGATAATTACGACCGCTTGATTTCAACCATTCTCATTGGCAACAACATTGTCAACATTGCACTCTCTGCAATTGCAACTGTGTATTTTATGCAAATTATGAACGGTCACACAGCTGCTCCCACAATTTCCACCATTGTTATCACCATTGTGGTACTCACCTTTGGCGAAATCATTCCCAAAAGCTTGGCAAAAGACTTTCCCGAAAAGTTTGCCATGTTCTCGGCTCCCATCATTCGCTTTTTGATTGGTCTTTTGTTGCCACTCAACGCGTTCTTCTCTATGTTGAAGAAGCTGATTTCCAAGGTTATCAAAAAGAACGAAGAAGACGACAAAATGTCTCAAGAAGAGCTTTTGATGTTTGTGGAAGAGGTTGAGCAAGAGGGAACCATCGACAAAAACGAATCCAATCTCTTGCGCAATGCCATCGAATTTACCGAGCGTCGCGCAGACGATATTTTGACTCACCGTATGGATTTGGAAGCAGTTGCCATCGATACGCCCGTTGATGAGATTGCCGATACCTTTGCAACATCGCAGTTCTCGCGTTTGCTGGTTTATCGCGATAGCATCGATACCATTGTTGGTGTAATACATCAAAAGGACTTCTTTGGCAAGCAAGGTGTTACCACCGATGATATTACAACCATTATGACTCCCGTTGTTTACGTTCAACACGGTGAGCGCGTCAATGATTTGTTGATGTCCCTGCAAAAAGAAAAGACCCACATTGCTGTTGTTCTTGACGAATACGGCGGAACCTTGGGTATTGTTACTATGGAAGATATTCTCGAAGAGCTCGTTGGCGAAATTTGGGACGAGCACGACGAGGTTGAAGAAGAAATTCAAGAAATTGGCGAAAACACTTACTTGGTAGAGGGATCCACCAATCTTGATGACTTCTTTGATGAGGTTGATTTGGATTTGGAAACCGAAAGCGGTACGCTTGCCGGTTACGTTATGGAAAAGTTTGGCGGACTTCCCGAAGAGGGTCAAACCTACACCGATGAAAATATGAGCATTACCGTTCGCGAAATGGATGTTCAGCGTATCATTTCGGCAGAAATCACCGTTTTCCCCAAAAAAGAGGAGGAAGACGAGGACGAAGAAAAGGAAGAAACAAAGGAATCCGCGTCCGAGGAATAATCAAAAAGCAGGCAACCGTGGCGGTTGCCTGCTTTTTTAGGGTTCTCATAAAAATCAAAAAAGCAACCCGATTGGGTTGCTTTTTATGGAGCTGGTAATCAGAATCGAACTGATGACCTCGTCATTACCAATGACGTGCTCTACCGACTGAGCCATACCAGCGCTTGCGACTTTGTTATTATACCAAATCCAAACGCATTTGTCAAGCCCTTTTTGAAAAATATTTTTGATTTTTCTTGTTTTTTTGTGTTTTTGCTAAAATATCTGCTTTGGCTTTTGCTAACAACCATTCTTTTTCTTGACTTTTTATAAAAATTATGGTAAAATAGATGCAAGAATTTGCTTGAAAGGGGCTCTTTGATGTATTCTGCGTTGCATGCATTCTTTTCCGATAAAAAAAGCGATGATATTTTTACATTGTTTGGTTTTTGGCATTTCTTTTATATTGCCATTGCAGTGGTAACTATTTTCACAATTTTATTTGTTTTCAAAAATAAGGAGAGAAGCCAACAACAAAAGGTGGCCCGCCTTTTTGTTTTTGTAGCGTTTGGTTTGTATATCGTCGATTTCTTCTTAATGCCGTTTGCGTATGGCGAAATCGATATTGAAAAACTCCCGTTCCACGCTTGCACGGCAATGTGTGTAATGTGCTTTATCAGTTATTGCGTTCCTGCGCTTGAAAAATATCGCACATCGTTTGCAATGCTTGGGTTGCTGTCCAACCTTGTTTACATTCTCTATCCTGCAGGGGTTATGTGGTATGGCATTCATCCGCTTTCATACCGCGTTGTTCAAACACTGCTTTTTCATGCCGCTATGACGATTTATGGTGTTTTAGTATTGGTGTATGAGAGGGAGAGACTTGATATCAAAAAGTGCTACCGAAGTTTGCTTGTAACTGCTTGCATGGTTTTGTGGGCAATGATTGGCAATTACACCTATAGCGGAGCGGCAGATGGATATTCGCGCTCCTTTAATTGGTTTTTTGCTATATACGATCCGCTCAATTTGTTTCCCGGGGCAATATCTCCCTATATTATGCCGTGGTTGAATATTGTTTTGTTTTTTGCTGCCGAAATGCTGATTTACTGCATCGTACTGATCAGCAAAAAAATACAAAAGCGCGCAGTATTGTAAGGGATATTTGCAGATTGTTTTAGTGTTCATAACGAAAATCACGAAAGAGAAGGATTATAAAATTGGAAGATAACAAATCGCAAGAACTTCAAAACGAGGAAGAGTGGTTGAAAGAGCAACCGCAGATGCCATTGGAGCTTGAATCAGAAGTGAGTGAAACAGAGACTGCCGTATTGGAAGATGCCGAACCGGTGATGGAAGAAGAAACGGAAGCCGAAGAAACCACCGCTTTAGAAGATGAATCTGCGGAGGTTTTGGAGGAAGAAAAGGGAACAGAAGAGGTTGTTGAGCAATCGACTTTTGAAGAGGAATCCACCAAGGAAGATATCATTGAACAAGAAATTGTTGAAGAACCTGCCGTTGCAGAGAATATTGCAAAAGGAAATACGCCCTCTGCGGCACCGCGCGGTTTGGTTGTGCAAGGTTGGCAGCTTGCCGTGGCGGCAGTTATTGTTGTGGCAATGATTGCAGGCGGCGTTGTGTTGGGCATGGTTCTTGGCAATCGCAATGACGGTGATGGCTTTAGCGGCTCTCCCGTAGATTACGATTGGGAACTGCAAAGCGGTAGTGCTACCAATGACAATCAAATTGTTTTGCCCGGATATGATGACTTGCTTTTCCCGGCAAACGAAACAAAAATTGAAATGATATTGCCCAATCACAAAAGCAATCCTTGCTATTTTCGTTATACGCTGATGTTAAAAGATACCGGTGAAATTTTATATCAAACACCGCTGATTGCTCCCGGACAGGCAATGTTGGAAATTGAACTTTTACGCGAACTTTCCAAAGGCGATTACCAACTGATTATCGCCATTGATTGTATTTCGCTTACCGACGGCAGAACACCGCTCAATGGTGGCGAGCATCACGTTGTATTGAGAGTAAGATGATAAAAAGCAGACCCTATGCAAACCTGTGCGGTTTGGTTGGGCCTGCTTTTGTTTGTTAAAAAGGCTTTACTTTCCAAAATGCCATCCATGCTTGGTAGCTGTTTTGTTTTGCGTATTTGCGAATGAACGGACGCTCCAAAAAGCGCTTGGAGCGGAAAAAGAGATTGGTTTTATCTTTGATGGGGGGAACAATGATGGCACGGAGCCCGATGTGCTTACCTGCAAAGCAGTCGGTGAGGAGTTGGTCGCCAAGCATTGCGGTTTCGGCATGCGTAACACCGAGCGCTCTCATGGCGCGCTCCAAGGTCTTGCGCCCGGGCTTTCCGCTATCGGGGTAGGCGATAAGCCCCAAAGGCTTGTTAAACCGTTCCACACGCGGTGCGTGGTTGTTGGAAACAAGAGCCACACGGATGCCGTTCTTTTCAAGCGCGGCAAACCAATCCAAAATCTTTTGGTTGGGGTCGGGTTCTTCATAGGGGGCGAGAGTATTGTCAATATCAATAAGGAGGGCGCGCACACCAATCGATTGCAAAAAATCGGGCGTTACCTTGTCAAATGTGGCAAACATATAATCGGGGGTCAAAAAATTTTTCATTGCACTCTCCTTTCGTTTTTTATCAGTATAACACACCCCCCAAAAAAATGCAAGCCCTAACGTGTACAAATCGCAATATTTTGACAAAAACAGAGAGCGTTTTTTCAAAAAGGTCTTGTTTTTTTGCAAAAAGGGTGTATAATATTGCTTGTATGAATTATAGAGAAAGAAGGATATGAAAAAATGTCTGAATGTACGCATGATTGTTCTACTTGCTCCAGCAACTGTGGTTCGCGTCAACAACCCCAAAGCTTGTTGGTTCCCGCAAACGAGCTCAGCAACGTAAAGCACGTTGTTGGTATTGTCAGCGGCAAGGGTGGCGTTGGTAAATCGCTTGTTACCTCTATGCTGGCTGTTCTGTTGCAAAGAGAAGGTTATAAAGTTGGTATTCTCGATGCCGACATCACCGGTCCCTCTATTCCTAAGGCGTTTGGTCTTCACAACGTTGAGGTTTACGGCGACCAAAATGGCATGATCCCCCCCTCCACCAAAACGGGAATTGATATGATTTCTGTCAATCTCCTGCTCGGTAATGACGAGACCAAGCCTGTTATTTGGCGTGGCTCGATGATTGCAGGCACGGTTCAACAATTTTGGAAGGAAACCATTTGGGATGTTGACGTTCTTCTTGTCGACTGTCCTCCCGGCACGGGTGACGTACCCCTGACCGTATTCCAATCTCTGCCTCTTGACGGCGTTGTGATTGTATCCAGCCCGCAGGACCTCGTTTCGATGATCGTCAGCAAGGCCGCTAACATGGCAAAAATGATGAACGTGCCCGTATTTGGCTTGGTTGAAAATATGAGCTACGTGAAGTGCCCCGATTGCGGCAAAGAAATTCACGTATTTGGCGAAAGTCACATTCAAGAGGTTGCCGACAAATTCGGTTACGATCTGCTCGCCCGTATTCCCATGGATCCCAAGCTTGCCGCCCTCGTTGACCGCGGTATGATTGAACTTATGGAAAACGATTATATGGAGAAAGCGGCTTTCTCGATTATCGAAAAGCTGCATTTGTCCCAAGAATAAGAATAAAAAAGGAAGAAACCCACCGATTTTTGTCGGTGGGTTTCAACATTATATTGGTTTGTTGAAAATTTAATAAAAATTCGGGTTGCATTTTCCGTGTGGCTTTTGTTCTGCGCTAAATGACTCAGCCGTTTTTTTATAGCATATGATTCTTTTCGAAAAGCTTTTTGATGGCATCAAAGGAGGTGTCGCTAATGCTGTGTTCCATTTTGCAAGCATCCTCCGAGGCAATTTCCTCATCAACACCGATGGAGATCAAAAAGTTTGTCAAAAGGGTGTGGCGTGCGTAAATTTTTTCGGCAATCTCGCGGCCGGAATCGGTGAGTGTAATGGCACCGTCGCGGTCGATAACGATATAACCGCCCTCTTTTAGAAGGCTCATCGCACGGCTAACCGAGGGCTTGGAGTAACCCATTTCTTCGCCCACGTCAATGGCGCGCACGTGTCCCGATTTTTGAGAAAGTCGCAAAATGGTTTCGAGATACATTTCACCCGATTCTTGAATACGCATAAGGGGTTCTCCTTTCGTGGTTTGTATTTATAGAATAGCACAGTTTTAGGGAAAAATCAAGATGTTTTTTATTAAAGTTTATCGAGCTGTTTATCAAGCTCAATTACTACGCGAACCTTTTCAACCCCGTAGTAACGGAATGCAGAAACGGCCGCCTTGTCAATTCTTTCACCGCACAGCACAATCGGCACGGCAGGAGGGCAGGAAACACTTGGCGATGCGAGAATTCTGCCAACGCTATCCTCAACAGCCACCGTTTCGCTCGGCCACAGGAGTGCATAATTGATGCGCAATGCGTTCTCTGATTTTGCAAGTGCGGGGGGAGCAACGGTAATAGGCTCTTTTGGTGCAAGAGAGATTGCGACCATTTCGATGTGAGCCAGTTCTTCTGTTCCCACGTCGGTGGGGGGCATCAGAACAACAAAATCTTGGTCGGCAAATTCACATTCAATGCCGTTTTGGCGCAGATGCTCGGCAAAATCGACACCCGTATAGCCGTAAGATTTGGTAGCAAGCGTGATTTTGAGCGGTTCATTTCCCACGAGTTGATAACCGTGAAGAGCGAGACGCTTCTTCAATTCATCGAGGCGCGCGACTGTGCGAGAGAGATTCTCGCGGCAATCGTTTGCAAGATAGACGTTTGCCGCATCCAAGGACTGTAAAATGAGATAAGAGGGACTTGTGGAGCCAAAGAGCGCCAGGGCATTTTTTGCGGCATCTGCAAGCGTTGTAGGTGCGTTCTTGTTGATGTGCAAGTAAGCGCCACCCGTGAGCACGGGCAGGGTTTTGTGTGCCGAGGAGCAACACATATCCGCACCGAGGTCGGTGGGGTAGAGGGAGGTCTCCAAAAATTTGAGATATGCCCCGTGTGCGCTGTCCACCAAAAGGAGCATGCCGTAGCGGTGGCAAACCTCGGCAAAAGCCGCAATGTCGGCAACGTTACCAAGATAATCGGGGGATGTCAAATAGAGCGCGGTTGGCAAACAGGCTGCTTCTTTCAGCATCTCTTCCAAGCGAATGGGGGAGAGAGAGCAGGAAAGATAATTTTCCTCGTCTGTTCCGTATATCCATTCTACGTCTATGTCAAGGAGCGCCACTGCCGAAAGAAAGGTCTTGTGCACGTTGCGAGTTGCCCAAACTAAGGGATGCTTTTTCTCCATCCACGCTTGCGTTTTTGCAAGGTGGAGCATTGCTCTGATGCATTGCGACGAGCCCTCGGTGGAGTAAAACGTGTGCGCACCGAAAAGGACAGAGGCGTTTTCTTCACTCTCTTTTATAATGCCGTCGGCTTCGTAAAGAGAGTCCGCTCCCGCGACCTCGGTGATGTCAAGAGATTCTACGCCAAGCAACCCAATACCCTTGTGACCGGGCATGTGCATGCGCGACATCTTCTTTTCGGCATAGCCGCGCACAAAAGTGCAAATGGGTGTGTTTATTTGTTTCATTGTTCGTTTTTTGATAGCGTGCGTGCGATTTCCACCATAATGGCGCATTCCATTCTCTTGCGGAAGAGCTCGCAACCGTATTTGTAAACACCTGTTACGCTACCCGTAGAGTGGTATGCATTTGCGGCACAACCGCCCGAGCAATAAAGCTTTGCCCAACAGTCGCGGCAATCGGGGCGTGCATAAACGTTGCAGTTTGCAAAATCGCATTGGGTTTCTTTGTTGGTCACACCGTTCCAAATGTCGCCAAGCTTAAAGGCTTCTTCGCCAACAAATTGGTGGCAGGGGTAAAGGTCACCCCAAGGTGTAACTGCCATATATTCGGTTCCCGAACCGCAACCCGAAATGCGCTTGTAGATGCAGGGGCCGCCGGTCAGGTCGATCATATAGTGATAGAAAGTAAAGGGACGTCCCTCGCGGTCGCGCTCGAGCATCAGTTCTGCAAGCTTTTCGTATTGGTCGAGAACGATGGGGAGATCCTCTTGTGTTAGTTCCGAAGGATCACCGGGGGCGCAAACAACGGGCTCCATGCTCAACTCGTTGAAGCCGAGGTCGAGCATTGTTTGAATATCCTTCAGGAAATCGGGGTTCGCGTGGGTGAATGTGCCGCGCATATAGTAACCCTTGCCGCCACGTTCTTTTACGAACTTTTGGAACTTGGGCACAATTTGCTCCCAGCTGCCGCGACCTGCATAGTCTACGCGATAGCGGTCGTGAATTTCTTTTCTGCCGTCAAGGCTGAGGACGACGTTGTGGCACTCACGGTTGGCAAAATCGATGACGTCATCGTCAACCAGCATGCCGTTGGTGGTAAGCGTGAAGCGGAAGTTCTTGCCTTTTTCTTTCTCGATGGAGCGAGCATAGGCAACGAGTTGTTTGACAACGTCAAAGTTCATCAAGGGTTCGCCACCGAAGAAGTCAACTTCAAGATTGCGACGCGTACCCGAATTGGCAACGAGAAAATCAAGTGCTTGCTTGCCCACCTCAAAGCTCATTACGGCTCTGTCACCGTGATACTTGCCTTGGCTTGCAAAGCAGTAGGAGCAGTTGAGGTTGCAGGTGTGTGCCACGTGCAGGCAGAGCGCTTTGATAACGCCCGAGGTTTTTTCTTTGAGGTGTCCCGCCATGCCGGCAAAGGTATCGGGCGCGAAGAGCTTGCCGCTCTCCTTAAGGGCGGTGACTTGCTCGTAGCATTCGATGATATCCTCTGCACTAATGTCGTCGCGGTTGGCATATTTTGCGTTCATTTGGGTAAGGATTTCTTCGCGGCTCTCGGTTTGGTAGAGCGCGATGATGTCGTATGCTACCTCATCCACTACGTGAACGCCACCCGAGCAGGAATCAAGAACGATGTTGTACCCGCCCAGCTTGTATTGATGTACCATATATGTAAAACTCCTTTGTTTGCAGTATAAGGTGCCTTTTGGGAAAGGCATTAAAAACGCCGCCAAGATGGCGGCGTTTTTATGAGAAAAATTATTTCTCAGTATTCTCGCATTGTTGGTTAGCGATACCGCAGCTGGTCTTGCAAGCAGATTGGCAAGAGGTTTGGCATTCGCCGCAGCCACCGTTCTTTGCGCTTTCGCAAAGGTTACGAGTTTCAATGGTTTGGATATGTTTCATAACAGAAAACCTCCGAGTAATAAATTTACACCATATATCATAGCACACTTTTTTGCAAAAGTCAATAACAATCGTAATATTTTCCCCATTTTTTGCAACTTTTTTCGAGGATTGACTTGGCAGGGAGGGAAAAATGTGGTATACTAAAGGCACATAATGTGTACGTGCGTGCGCTTTTTGAGGAGGACGAGTATATGAAAAGCATTTTTAAGGTTTTTATATTGCTCTGTTTAACAGCAATATTTGTGCTGCTGATGGCTTCTTGCAATGAAAATCAAGGTTCATCGAACACCTTGGAAGGGGAAACTACTTCTTCCATAGAGACAACCGCTTCGCAGTTTTCGGGAGAAGAATCCACCGCTCCCGCGGAGACGACCGAGCCGCATTTTCATGCGTACGGTATTTGGACGATTATCCAGGAGCCCACTTTGAATGACGCGGGACTGAAGGAAAGAACTTGCTTTGAGTGCGGTCACAAAAAAGAAGAAGCAATTCCGCCCTTGGCTTCCCAAGGACTTACTTACAAGGTTAATGAGGACGGCAAAACCTGTACGATAACAGGACGCGGAACCTGCACCAACACGGTTTTGAAATTCCCCTCCGTTATTGACGGTTACCGCGTTACAAGCATAGGCGAGGAAGCGTTTTACTATGATAGCGGTAAGGTATCGAGCATTGTGATACCCGAGGGAATCGAGCGCATTGAAAGGGATGCCTTTGGAGGTTGCTTTTTCCTATCCAACGTGCAACTTCCCAACAGTCTTTTGAGCATTGGTGATTATGCTTTCGGTTCCTGCGCGGATCTTGTATCCATCGCACTTCCCGAAAATCTTGAAAGCTTGGGGAAAGGAGCATTTGATGCTTGCTATGGATTAAAAACAGTCAGCATTCCCAAAGGAATTACCCAAATTAAGGATTGTACTTTCCGAGAGTGCAGGGCTCTTGCAGAGATTGTGTTGCACGATGGCATTACATCTATCGGACATTCTGCTTTTTATGATTGTTCCTCGCTGATAAGTATTACAATTCCAAACGGGGTTACCGAAATTTTAATTTCAACCTTTGCTTCGTGTGATGCATTGCAAACTGTTTGCTTGCCTGATACCATTCGGTCTATTGGCAACAACGCTTTTGCAGATTGTCTGTTTTTGACCGATATTACGTTGCCGAATGGTCTTGAAAGTATTGGCGACGGTGCATTTGACGAATGCTATCGTTTGGAGAACATCACCATTCCCAACAGCGTTACCCACATTGGTAGCGATGCCTTCAATGCATGTGCTGCTGTGCAAGTAGTCAATGAGGTCTGTTATGTAGGAAATTGGGCGGTTGGTCTTTATGATGATGACCTTTCAGTCTACACCCTGCGAGAGGGGACGGTTGGAATTGCCGATTGTTTGTTCTCCTTTTGCATTTATTTGAAAAACATTACAATTCCCGAAAGCGTTAAGTACATTGGAAGACATACGTTCTTCCAATGTATAGACCTCAATCAAATTGTATTTGGCGGTACAATGGATCAATGGAACGCAATTGAAAAACACCCCGAGTGGGATATTACTACGCGCTCCTACACGGTTCACTGCACTGACGGTGATATAAAAGTACAAAACCAGTAAAACATTTACCCGCCGCTCTGCGGCAAAGAAAGGATAAATATTATGAAAAAATCAATTTTGAGAAATTATGCAAAGCTGATCGCCAAAATGGGCGGTAACGTACAAAAGGGACAGGATGTTATCATTCGTGCAGGTCTCGATCAACCTGACTTCGTTCGCATGGTTGTTGAAGAGTGCTATGCGCTTGGCGCACGCCTTGTTCGTGTGGAGTGGAGCTATCAACCCGTTTCCAAGGTCACTTATAAAAAGGCATCGCTTAAAACCCTTTCCAAGGTTGAAGATTGGGAAGTTGCCAAAATCAAGCACCGTGTGGACACGCTCCCTGTTATGATCTATCTCGAAAGCGAAGATCCCGACGGTATGGCAGGCATCAATCAAGAAAAGATGGCAAAATCCATGCAGGCAACCTACAAGGTTATCAAACCTTTCCGTGATGCAATGGAAAACAAGTATCAATGGTGCATCGCGGCTGTTCCCGGTGCGGCTTGGGCAAAAAAGGTATTCCCCGGTGAAAAGAAGAATGCCGCTATTGAAAAGCTGTGGGAAGCAATTCTCTATACCTCTCGTGCGCTTGAGGATCCCATTGCCGCTTGGGAGGCTCACAATGCCGACCTTGCCGCACGTTGCGAATATCTCAACAACCTCGGCATTGAAACCCTCGAATACAAGGCATCCAACGGCACAGACCTGCGCGTTGGTATGATTGAAGACGCACTCTTCTGCGGTGGCGACGAAGCCGCACAGGGAAGTGGCATCGTGTTCAATCCCAACATCCCCTCCGAGGAAGTGTTCATTTCCCCCAAGAAGGGCGTAGCAGACGGTATCGTTTATTCTTCCAAGCCCCTTTCTTATCAAGGTCAACTGATTGAAAACTTCTGGATGCGTTTTGAAAACGGCAAAGCCGTTGAAGTAGGCGCCGAAAAGGGCGAGGCACTCCTCAAAGAAATGGTTTCGATGGACGATGGCGCGGCTTATCTTGGCGAATGTGCGCTTGTTCCTTACGATAGCCCCATTTCCAACTCGGGCATTCTGTTCTACAACACTCTCTTTGATGAGAACGCTTCCTGCCACCTTGCAATGGGTCACGGCTTTACCAACACCCTCAAGGACTACGACAAGTATACCCTCAAAGAGTGCTACGAAAAGGGCATCAATGATTCTATGATCCACGTTGACTTTATGATTGGCACCAAGGATCTTTCCATCACCGCTATTACACGCGACGGTCGCCGTGTTCCCGTATTCGAGAACGGCAACTGGGCGTTTTAAGGAGCATATATGAACGTTATTGATCGTTTTTTAAAGTATGTAGCCTTTGACACCACATCCGACGAGACAAGCGGGACTGTCCCCAGCACCGCAAAGCAAAAGGTGCTTGGCGAGTTCCTTGTAAAAGAACTTGCAGCTTTGGGACTTGTCGGTGCGCGCATCGATGAATACGGCTACGTTTATGCCACACTCCCCGCAACTCCTGATTGCGCAGATCTTGAGCCTCTTGGTCTTATTGCGCATATGGATACTTCTTCCGCAGTCAGCGGTGCTGACATCAAGGCGAGTATCGTCACATATAACGGTGGCGATCTTGTGCTTGCAAGCGGAAGCGTGATGAGCCCTGCGATCTATCCCTCTCTCAATCACTATGTTGGCGAAGAACTTATCGTTACCGATGGCACCACTCTCCTCGGTGCCGACGATAAAGCAGGCGTTGCCGAAATCATCGCTACGTGTGAGTATCTCGCAGAGCATCCCGAAATTTCCCACCGCACTTTGCAGGTGGCATTCACTCCCGACGAGGAGATTGGATGCGGTGCCGACCACTTTGACGTGGACGGCTTTGGCGCAAAGCAAGCATATACCGTTGACGGCGGTGAGCTTGGTGAAATCGAATATGAAAACTTCAACGCTGCAGGCGCAAAATTGACCGTTCACGGTCTGAACGTTCACCCAGGTTCGGCAAAGGATATTATGAAGAACGCTATCCTGATGGCAAACCAATTCATCACGATGTTGCCCCCTGCCGAGACCCCTGCACACACCTCGGGCTATGAGGGTTTTTACCACGTTTGCGACTTTGCAGGAGACGAGACCACCGCAACACTTTCGATGATTGTTCGTGACCACGATAGAGCGAAATTTGAAGCACGTAAGGCGTTTTTGGTTCGCCTTTGCGATTATCTCAACGGTGAGTGGGGCGAGGGAAGATTCGTTCTTGAACTCAAGGATAGCTACTACAATATGAAAGAGAAAGTTGCCGAAAAGATGTCTCTGATTACCAATGCCGAGGAAGCAATGCGTTCGGTTGGCGTTGAGCCTATTGTGGTTCCCATTCGCGGAGGCACAGATGGCGCGCGACTTTCCTATATGGGCATTCTGTGCCCCAATCTTTCCACGGGCGGTTCCAACTTCCACGGCGTGCACGAGTACATTCCCGTAAAATCAATGCACAAAATGGTTGAGGTTTTGGTTCGCCTCGTAACACAATAAAACAAAAGGGCTGTGTCTTTTTAGGACACAGCCCTTTTTTAGTCTATAATGCCGTCGCGGAGTCGATAGCCTTTGCCGTACTCGTTGATAATGAGAGGACGTGGGTCGATTTTGGCGGCTTTTTGGTTGATGCGATGAATGAGAACTGCCAAAGAGTCGGCAGTGGTTGTGCCATCCTGCGAAATGAGTGCTTTTAACAGCTCTGTGCTTGTAGAGCGTGGCGAATGATAAAAGATGCAATGCAAAATGCGGTATTCGAGAGGGGATAGCGTCATCGAAAATCCCATATAATCCACGCGATTGTCTTTCCCCATACGCAAATAATAGGTACTCAAGGGAGCGGATGACCATCCGTTGGATTTGCACAGCGAGAGGATATTTTGCAGGAGTTCTTCTGTATCGCCGTCACGCAAAATAGCATCTGCGTGTGCATTGACAATCGCCTCGGGTGCGGCAACGATTGCCACGGGGAGCGACGGGTATCTGCGCTTGAGGTCAGCGCAGATGTGCTCACCCTGTGAGAGAGATGAAACGCAGTCAAGAATGACCGCACCCGTGTCCTCACGCTCGCAAACAAACGTCCCATAGGAGTGGGGAACAGAGAGATGATAAATACCGTTCGCTAAAAGAACGGGCGAGAGGTGGGAAGCCCACCCCTCGCGGTCGGTAATGATAAGAAGCATATACGTTATGGATTATTCGGTGTAGTTAATAAAAACAGCAGATTCGATTTTTGCTTCACGAAGGGGCTTATCGTTACTGTTTGTGGAGACGGTTGCAATGCCGTCAACGCTTGTCATACCAAATACAACGTGGCCGAATGCGGCGTATTGACCATCCAAAGAGGGATAGGTTTTGTGTACGATGAAGAATTGCGAGGATGCAGAATCCATACTATGGCTACCGCGTGCCATCGAAATAACACCGCGCTCATGTTTAATGGGGTTGTTAATGCCGTTTGCGGAAAATTCGCCGATAATCTCATTATCAGAACCACCGGTTCCATCCCCCTTGGGGTCACCGCCTTGAATCATAAAGTCCTCAATTACGCGGTGGAAGGTCAAACCGTCATAAAAGCCTTCGCCAACCAGCTTTTGGAAGTTGGCAACTGTGATAGGGGCACTTTCGGGGTCAAGTTTTACAATAATATCGCCGTTGTGCTTTATGCCGAAATTATCCTTGTAAGAGACGTTAAGCTTGACGTAATTGGTGGCAGTTTCGGAAATTGTGTAGGAATTCTCGGGGGCAAGGTTATAGTAAGTGCGTGCGGTTAACCAAATAACACCTGCAATAACCAAAACGAGTGCTACAGCTATAGAAATCCATATAATCGTTTGCTGTTTTTCTGATTGTTGTTTTTTGAGAGCGGCTTCCTCTTGAGCGGCCCTCTTTTGCTTGCTTTTTGATTCTTTTTTGCTCATAAATAATACCTCTTTCTGTATATTCACTCCAAATTGTATCAAAAAAACACACTTTTGTCAAGTGTTTTGCGGCATTTGCGAAATAATTTACAAATGGGTAGGATATGATAGTAAAAGAAAACGAAAGGCGGTGAATGGTGTGAGGGAAATTCGATGGGAGCGCATAGCGGCTATTTTTGTGGGCATATTGGCAGGCGGTGCGCTAATTTATGTGGCTTTTCGCTATGCCTTGCCACTCTTGTTGCCGTTTTTGTTGGCGTTTGTCATCTCCTTGTTCATTCAGCCGATAGCATCCAAAATCGCCACACGTACGCATCTTTCGCGTGGAGTTTGTTCGGTAATTCTCTTGCTTTTGGTGTTTGGATTTGGTGGCTGGGGATTGTGGGTAGGTAGCGTACGCTTGTTTGCATCCCTTGGCAATCTTGTGGAGCGTTTACTCTCGGAGGGCGGCATTTTGGATGCAATGGACACGTTTGCTTGGTGGTTGGAGCAAATCGGCGCGCGGTTTGGATTTGTTTCCCAAGAGGAGGGGGGCGCACAGTCCTTTTATGACAGTGTGATGCAGATGGTAGGGAATGTGTTATCTTCGTTTGCTTCGCGTCTGCCCGAGATTGCCGCATCTTTGTTTTCGGCACTCCCAAACGTGCTCTTCTTTTTGGTGGTGAGCGTGGTGGCTTGCTTTTATTTTTGCACAGACGGTGTGCAAATTACGCAGGGATTTACAAAACTGTTGCCGCAAAAATGGCAATCCAAGCTCCCATATGTGCGCAAAAGCATGCGCGATGTGTTTTATAAATACCTCAAAGCCTACGGTATTTTATTGCTTTTGACGTTTGCGCTTTTGTTGGGGGGCTTTTGGATATTGGGCGTTGAATATGCCTTTTTGCTCGCATTCCTCATTGCACTTGCCGACTTTTTACCCGTCATTGGCGTGGGAACCATTCTTATCCCTTGGGGAATCGTTATGCTTTTGCAAAAGAATTATTTTCTCGGCTTTGGCCTTCTCATTCTCTATCTTGTCATCTCTCTTGTTCGTCAGGTGGCGGAACCAAAGGTGCTCGGCAAAAGCTTGGGGCTTCATCCACTCATCACGCTATTTGCCACCTACGTTGGCTTTTCTTTGTTCGGCTTGTCGGGGATGCTTCTCGCGCCCATTGTGGCACTGTTTGTCAAACGTGCTTTGGATTTGTGGGTGTAAACAGATAAAAGATTGGTATTTAGGATAGAAAAAATGTAATTTTTTATCAAAAAAATTCACAGTCTATTGACAGAACTCTCAAAAAGTGGTACAATATTAAAGATAGTTTTCACAGAGGAGATATATTATGAACAATTCCGAAAAAACAATGGACAAAATCGTCGCGCTTTGCAAAACTCGCGGCTTTATCTTCCCCGGCTCCGAAATTTACGGTGGCTTGGCAAACTCTTGGGACTACGGCCCTCTTGGCGTTGAGTTCAAAAACAACGTTAAGCGTGCTTGGTGGAAAAAGTTCGTTCAAGAGAGCAAATATAACGTAGGTCTTGACAGTGCCATTATTATGAATCCTCAAGCTTGGGTGGCTTCCGGTCACGTTGGCGGTTTCTCTGACCCCCTTATGGACTGCAAGCAATGCAAAATGCGTCACCGCGCTGACAAGCTCATTGAAGATTACGCATTCCAAAATGGGCTCAATGACAACCCTGCGGCTTGGAGCTTTGAAGAAATGGCTTCCTACATCAAAGAAAAGGGCATCGCTTGCCCTCAATGCGGCAGCCACGATTTTGCTGACATTAAGAAGTTCAACTTGATGTTCAAGACCTTTATCGGTGTTACCGAGGATAACACAAACACCGTTTATCTTCGTCCCGAAACCGCACAAGGTATTTTTGTAAACTTCCCCGCAGCACAACGCACAACACGCAAAAAGCTGCCCTTCGGTATTGCACAAATCGGTAAGTCCTTCGGTAACGAAATTACCCCCGGTAACTTCGTTTTCCGTACCAGAGAGTTCGAGCAGATGGAGCTTGAGTTCTTCTGCAAGCCCGACACCGACCTTGAGTGGTTCGCTTACTGGAAGGATTACTGCAAGCAGTTCCTTCTTGACCTCGGCATGAAGTCTGAAAACCTCAAGCTCCGCGACCACGATCCGGACGAGCTTTCCTTCTATTCCAAGGCAACTACGGACTTCGAATATCTCTTCCCCTTCGGTTGGGGTGAGCTTTGGGGTATCGCTGACCGTACGAATTACGACCTGTCTCAGCACGCTGAGCATAGCGGTAAGGACCTTACTTATTTCGATCCCGAGACAAACGAGCATTACGTTCCTTACGTTGTCGAGCCTTCTCTCGGCGCAGACCGTGTAGCTCTTGCATTCCTTGTTGAAGCTTACGATGAAGAGGTCATCGATGCTGAAAAGAACGATACCAGAGTTGTTCTTCACTTCCATCCCGCTCTTGCTCCCGTTAAGGCGGCTATCCTTCCCCTTTCCAAGAAGCTTTCCGAGGGCGCTGAAAAGGTATTTGAAGACCTGGCTAAGTACTTCAACGTTGAGTACGACGAGGCTGGTTCTATCGGTAAGCGTTATCGCCGCCAGGACGAGATCGGTACTCCCTTCTGTATCACATACGACTTCGAGTCTGAGACAGACGGTTGCGTAACTGTTCGTGACAGAGACACTATGGAGCAGGTAAGACTTCCTATCGCAGATCTTAAGAATTATATCGAAGAAAAGATACAGTTCTGATTTATAAAAATGATTACACCCCGAGCGGAAAAATTCCCTCGG
>JAZOMJ010000073.1:0-20921 GCA_045653865.1 Eubacteriales bacterium | reverse complement strand
TATCAATTGTCTTCCTAAGACCGCTTGGCCTCCGACTTAGAGTTTTGCCTCTCCTATTCCAACAGCAAGGGCATCACACCATTGATGGATAACGGACATTATCACCCCACCGAGGTTGTCAGCGATAAGATTTCCTCGCTTTTGCTGTTCAATCCCAAAATCGCGCTCCACATCACAAGAGCGGTGCGTTGGGATTCCGACCACGTTGTCATTTTTGATGACGAAACCAAAGAGATTGCAAAAGAGATCGTCCGCAACAATGCGCTCGATAGAGTCTTTATCGCAACCGACTATTTCGACGCTTCCATCAACCGCATTTCCGCTTGGGTAACGGGCATTCGCAACCTGCAAAAGGCACTTTTGTTCGCACTTTTGCAACCCGATGCAAAGCTCAAAAAACTGCAAGATGAAAACAATTTCACCGAAATTTTGTATCTGCAAGAAGAAATGAAGATGATGCCCCTGGGCGAGGTTTGGGAAGAATTCCTCTCTCGCGAGGGCGTGGTAACCAACTACTTTGCAGAGGTAAAGCAATACGAAAGCGAGGTCTTGTCAAAGAGATGAAAAATATCATGAATGCTCCTTTTGTAATGGAGATGAGAAACACCTGCCAAAATATGTACCGTCTTGGTTGGGATGAGCGCAACGGCGGCAATATCAGTTATATGCTAAAAGAAACCGAGGTAGCAGAGTATCTTGATACCAACAGCGTTTTGCGCACCATTCTGCTCGGCTTTGATGCAACGGCATTGATAGGAAAGATTTTCATCGTTACCGGAACGGGCAAATATTTCAAAAACGTTTATGACGATCCCGAAACCAATCTCGGCATCATCAAAATCGCAAAGGATGGCAAAAATGCCGAGCTCCTTTGGGGATATAAGGATGGCGGCAGATTCACAAGCGAGCTTCCCGCACATCTGATGAGCCATATCGCGCGCTTGTCGGTCGACCCCGAAAATCGCGTTGTAATGCACTCGCATCCCACCAACACACTCGCCATGAACTACGTTCATGAGCTTGACGAAAAGAAATTCACCCACACCTTGTGGGAGATGTGCACCGAGTGCATCGTTGTTTTCCCGGATGGCGTTGGCGTGCTCCCGTGGATGCTTTGCGGAACCAACGAAATCGGCGAGGCAACTGCCGAAAAGATGAAAGAATTTCGCCTTGTGGTATGGGGCATGCACGGCATTTACGGTGCAGGTAAAACAATGGATGAAACCTTTGGACTCATTGAAACCGTCGAAAAAGCCGCACAAATCTATATGCTCACCGCACATCTTCCTCGCGTTAACACCATCAAGGACGAAGAAATGGTAACCCTTGCCGAATTTTTTGGTGTGAAGTATAGAAAAGATTTTTTGAATTGATAAGCATACAAAAAGCCCGACCGATTGACACCTTGCATTCGGTCGGGCAAATTGTTTTTATAAATCGTGTAAATCAAACAAAAGGGAACGCGGTATTAAAAATTCAAAACGCGCTCAATCAGTTCAACGGTTTTTTGAATACGCAATAGGTCTTTTTCGCGTGCCAAAAGTCGAAAAGCACCGCCAATGCAAAAGCGAATGGAAAGTTCGTAGTCTTCGTCAACTGTGCTTGGCAAAAAGCGTTCCATCAATATGGTTTCAATATCATTCACCAGTGCGTGCATGTCATCGCCATAAAGTTTTTCAACGGTCGATATTTCTTCCACAAACGCGTTGAGAATGGAATAAACGAATGTGCGAATTTCGCTTTGAATTTTTTCAATATTGAGGGTTTTGGAGAGGATTCCGACAACAAAATCCTCGCACACCGCCTTGTGGAGGTGCTCGATGGTTTCGTAGTGGGCATAAAACGTGGTTTTGTTGATCATTGCGTTGTCGCAGAGGTCTTTCACCTTTACCATCGTTGAACCGCGCTTTTTGAGGGCGAAATAAGTGTTTTTAATTAAGAGTTCTGTTTTTTGAAAACGAAGATCATTTTTATTCATAATTTTCTCCCAAAAATGTGCTTAAACAACTTTTTTAGTATAACGACGGTTGATTAAACAACTGTGGTTGTGTATAATTATAGCATAGAATATAATTTTTGTCAATCAATTTAGGAGGAAAAATGAAAAAGCTTGCTAATGTATTGGTAAAGTACAGATTGATTTTCTTTTTGGTAAGTGTTGCACTTGCTTTTTTTTGTGCGCTTTTGATTCCAAAGGTTACCATTAACAAGGATCAATCCAAGTATCTTGCCGAGGATTCTAACATGAATCAAGGTCTTCAAATTATGAACAAGGAGTTTCCCACAATCGAACTCAAAGATAGTTTTCAAATTATGTTTGAGGGCTTGACTCCCACACAAAAAAAGGTTGTGCATCAAGAACTCGCCGAGTTTGATGGGGTTACCGGTGTTGACTATGATTTGGAGAGTACCGAGCATAACTCTAAAACATTTGCTATGTATATCGTTCAAACCGATTATACGGGGGATAGCGATAAGGTAAATGCCATCATGCAAAAAATGCAGGATAAATACAAGGGCACCTACCAAGTTTATAGCTACTATTCGGGTGGTCAGTTGGATGTTTTGGATAAACTCATTCCTATGGCTGTAACGATTGGTATCATCATTTTGTTGTTGATGTGCAAATCCTTCTTTGAGCCTGTTCTCCTGCTTGTTTCCATTGGTGTGGCTATTCTCATCAATATGGGAAGTAACGTCATTTTCGAAAGCGTTTCCGATATGACTTTTTCCATTGCGGCAATATTCCAGCTTGTGCTTTCCATCGACTACTCCATTATGCTTTTGCATCGTTATCAACAAGAATTTGAACTTCTCGGCAAGCAAAACAAGCCCAAGGCAATGAGAAATGCCATTGTCAATGCGTTTGGTTCTGTTTCCAGCAGTTCTCTTACTACCATCATCGGTTTACTTGTGCTTTTGTTGATGAGCTTTACCATTGGTAGAGATATTGGACTTGTAATTTCCAAGGGTGTATTCTTCAGCTTGATTTGCGTATTTACCGTAATGCCTTCGCTCATTCTTTGGTTCGACGATGTAGTTGTTAAGTTGGACAAAAACAATTTGAAAAAAAGATTTCAAAAGCGTGTAACGGCAAATTTTGAAGTAGCCGTAGAGGGCGTAGACCAAGAAGTGATCGAAGCGTCAACCGAAGAAGCAATCGAAGAAGTAACCGAAGAAGCAACCGAAGCAGTAACCGAAGAAGCGGTTGAAGAAGAAACCGAAGAAGAAATTGAAGAAGCAGCTGAAGCGGTAGAGGGAGGTAACGAGAATGTTTGATAAGATTGTTGGTTCCATCGGTGCTTTTAGCTATCGAAACAGAAAAGTTATTTCGGTTATCGCGCTTGTTCTTTTTGTTGCGGTCATTATTCTGCAATCTCAACTTGTTATCGAGTACTCCTATGCTGAAGAAAACATTGTTAGCGATATCTTCCCGCAAGATGATACGGTAGTAATTGTTTACGAAAACAAAGACGAAGCAAAAATAGCAGAAATTATCAGCTATCTTGAAAATAACGAACACGTTACGTCGGTTCAAGGTTACGCAAACACCTTGGGCACACAAATGTCTCCCTCTGATGTGGCGGAATTGTTGGGTATTCCCGTTTCGTTTGTTAACACCTTGTTCTACATTCACCAAAACGGTATGGATGTTTCCGGAATGACACTTGTTGAGTTTGCCGGCTTTATCACATCCGATGATTTTTTGAACAACGAGCTTTTCTCGTCGATGATTGACGATGAAACAAAAGCGCAAATTAAGCAGATGGAGTCTCTTGTCAATGCACTTGCAAGCGACAAGGAATATTCTTCCGAAGAAATTGCCGATATTCTTGGCGTAGACAAGCATCTTGTGCAAAGCGTCTTCTTTGTTGCCAAGTTAAAAGAAGCAAATCTTTTGAACGTTACTCCCATTGTTTACTCCAACATAGCAGATGTGTTGGGAATGGATGCGGAAACGATTGAACAGGTTTTGAACGTGAAACCTGCAACCTCGCTCAAATTTACAGAATTTGTTGATATTCTTGCCGAAATAGCAGAGAATGTAAATAAAATCGTAGAAATCGAGCAGTTTGCACAACTGAGCACGCTTAAGGAAATGTCTGATATGGTTCAAGAGCAAAGAGAAATTTCTCCTCTGGATATCGCAACTCTTTTTGCAGGCGCGGCAGAGAGCGATATGTTCGACGAAAACACGTTGAATCTGCTTTATATTATGGCAAAGAGCAACACTGTAGATTTGACAAACGTTACCATATCTCTGTATGATCTCTTCATGTTCCTCTCCGAAGAAATTTTGCCCAATGAGGCGTTTGCACCTTTCTTTGATGATAGTGTAGTTGCTCAGTTCAAGGAGGCAGAGGTAACTATGCAAGAGGGACTTGCACAACTTGTTGGTGAAGATCATTCCAGAATGCTTATCACCCTCAACTACAAAGCCGAGTCTGAAGAAATAGATGCTTTCTATAAGGATTTTCACGCAACACTTGAATCCACCCTATCGGGTGAATATTATCTTGTTGGCTCAACGGCAATGTCCTATGAGGTAGAGCAAAGTTTTGCAACGGAGTTCCTCATCATTTCTATCGTAACGGCTATTGCGGTGTTTATTGTAGTATGCATCACATTTAAAAAGTTCTTCTTGTCTCTCATGCTCGTAGGTGTCATTGAGTGCGCGGTATTCTCTATGATGAGCGTAATGGTTGTTATGAGTGAGCCTATGTACTTCATTCCTCTTATCCTTGTTCAGTGCATTTTGATGGGCTCCATGATTGACTATGCAATTCTTTTCACAACATACTATATTGAAGTTAGAAAAGAATATAGCGGTGCAGAGGTTCTTCCCGAAGTTATGAGAAGAGCAACACACGCAATTTTGACATCTTCGCTCGTTATCGTTTTGGTAACCTTGATTTGCGGCAGATTGATGTCGGGAGCGGTTGCAAGCATTCTTACAACTCTTGGCATTGGTTCGTTGTGCGCAATTTTGTTAATTCTTTTTGTTCTGCCTTCGCTGCTTGTCATTTTTGATAAGTTCGTCATCAAAGAAGAAAAAGAAGAAATCGACGAGTTTGATAACTAATCATTCATTGCATAAAAATCACAGCTACCCCAAGCGGGTGGCTGTGATTTTTTATATCAAAAAACAAAAAATCCAACATTTCTTTATTTATTGGATATATTCCATTAATTCGCAACAATATTGACATTCTTGTAAATGTGTGCTATACTGTACTTATAAAATGCCGACGGGCTGAAACGTAAGGGTAAAAGACTATGAAAAAAGCTATCAAATTGCTTTGTGGCATCATGTGTTTGTTTATGGTTATGACGGTTCTTTTGACCGGTTGTGATTTTGGTAACATTGATGTTGCACACGGCAAAGATCAAACCCCTGTTTATTACGGGATGTTATTGTTCGATTCTTCCGACGTTAAAATTCCTGAGGTGAATTACGTGGATGAGACATCCAACAGCAGTGACAACCATTACGGCTGGTATAAGGATGACAATGGCCTTGTCAGATCAATCCATGATAAACACAAGCCATTATACGTTTCTCAAAATCAAGACGTATATGCTTATGTTGGCATTAGCAATCCGAGCGAATTTCAAATCGTTTCCTTTGTCATCAACGGGCAAATGTTTACAAGCGATATGTTTGATGCACGTTCCACCAACGAGATAAAAATCGTTAAGCTCAATGTAGGCAACGCGCGCGGTATTGTTGAGTACACCGTTAGTGATATCAAATACGCAGATGGCAAAGAAATCAAAAACGTCTATATGCTGGGTGATCCGGTTGCCAAAGCATCCGTTAAAGCTGAAAATCAAATAACGGCAACCGTTAACAAGATTGAATTGAAAGATAGTGGTAAAGAGATATTTTTTGATATCACCATCACCGACGAATATGGCTTGATTGCATCTGGAAACGGCAATGTTAAGCTGCTTGTCTACCGCGACGGCAAAGTTCAAAAAGAGGCGGAACTGACTGTTGGTGAAAATAAAATCACTATTAAAACCTTGAATAAAAACAAAGAGCATGAGTATGAAATCGTCGCATATTACGATGATTTTTCCGGTAATGGATCGGCTAATCACACATTGGTAAGCAAGTATCCTCTCCAAAAAGATCATTCGCACACCTTTGGTGATTGGGAAACCACCAAAGCGCCCACTTGTGGCAAAGATGGCGAAAAGGCACGCATCTGCTCCGGCTGTGGCACTAGCGAAGCCGAAAAGCTTTCGGCTACCGGACTCCACAGCTTCGATAACAATTGCGATGCAACCTGCAATGGCTGTGAATTTATTCGCACAGTAGGCGATCACGTTTACAATAACGCCTGCGACTGGGATTGTAACGTATGCGGATATCTTCGCGCAGTAGGCGACCACGTTTACGATGACCAATACGATGATACCTGCAACGAGTGCGGTTTTGTTCGCGATGCAGATTGCAAGCACGTTTACGATAACGATTGCGATACAATTTGTAACGCGTGTGGCGAAATTCGCACGGTAGACCCATCCGTTCACGTTTACGATAACGCCTGCGACTGGAACTGTAACATATGCGGATATCCTCGCGCAGTAGGGGATCACGTTTACGATAATACTTGTGACACAACTTGTAACGTTTGTGGCGCAACTCGCATGATCGAGCATATTTACGACAACGCTTGTGATACAACTTGTAATGTGTGTGGTGCAACTCGTACAGCAGGCGGTCATAGCTACGCAAGCACAGTAACTCCTCCTACAGCAACCGAAAATGGTGCAATCACTTATACATGTTCCAATTGCGGTAATACGTATAGCGAAACTATTATTCCTCAAAATTTCACCGTTACCGCCGATAACCGCGCAATGGTTGGCTATACGGGAGCAGAAAACGAAAATCTCGTTATTCCTGCTGTGTTTGAGGATAACGGTACTTGGTATAGAGTAACCAGCATTGGTGATTATGCGTTTTATGAGTGCACTGCTTTGGTAAACATTGACCTTCCCGAAAGTGTAGTTGAGATTGGTTCCGGCGTATTTTCGAGCTGTTCATCCCTTGTTCATGTTAACATTCCCGAAGGCGAAACATGGTTGGATAGTGTTTTCAGTGGTTGTAGTAGCCTTGAAGAGATTGTTTTGCCGGATAGTGTGCAAGAGTTGGATATTTGCACATTTATGAATTGTACCTCGCTCAAAAAGGTTATTATAAGCCCTAATAGCTCCTTGCAGTTGATTTCTCAAGATGTATTTTATGGTTGTGTGAATTTAACAAGCATCTTCATTCCAAAAACTGTAACTGCAATTATGTTTAATCCTTTCAATTCCTGCCCCTCTCTCGAGACTGTATATTACGCAGGATCGGAAGTTGATTGGAACAATATATATTTTTTCTTGGATGAAACGGATTATCTTTTCTCCGCCACTCGTTACTACTACTTAAAAACCGAACCCACAACCGAGGGCAACTATTGGCACTGGGTTGACGGTGTGCCTACGGTTTGGGAGGTTGAGATTCATTCTCATAACTACGAGCACACGATTACAACATCTAACAATTACGCAACTATTCTTGTAACATACAACTGTTCTTGCGGGGACACATACAGCGAAACTATTGTTCCTCAGGATTTCACTGTTACAGCACAAAATCGCGCAATGGTTGGCTACACAGGAGCAGAAAACGAAAACCTCGTTATCCCTGCAGTGTTTGAGGATAATGGAACTTGGTATCGAGTAACCGCCATCGGCGATTGGGTATTCGGCGATTTGGCATTTGCAAATCGTTCTAACCTTATAAGCGTAACAATCCCAGATTCTGTCACCACTATTGGTTATGGGGCGTTCAGTGATTGCAATGGAATTTCGAGCGTAACCATTCCAAAATCTGTTGTCTCCATTGGAAGGGGAGCGTTCGCAGATTGCGACACTCTTACAAATATTGTAGTTGATGGATATAATACCACATACCAATCTATTAACGGAAATGTTTACTCTGAAGATGGAACAGTGCTGGTTGCTTATGCTGTTGGCAAACCCGAAACGAGTTTTGCAATTCCAGATTCTGTTATCATTATTGGTGAGGGAGCATTCAGCGGTTGCTACAATCTCACAAATGTAACAATTCCAAATTCAGTTACCACCATTGGAATTGAAGCATTCTATAGATGCTTTAGTCTTATTAGTATCATCATCCCAGACAGTGTTACAGATATCAACACATGGGCGTTTTATGGTTGTGGCTTGCAATCCGTTACGATAGGCGCAGGTGTCAAAAATGTAGGTACCGCATCGTTCTTTGCTTGTTCTTCGCTAAAAACCATTGTGTTTGAAGATGGTGCTACGGTAATTGGTTCATGGATGTTTGGGGATTGTTCCTCGTTGACAGATGTTGTAATCCCAAGCAGTATATCTCTTATCTATGGGGATGCATTCGATCGCTGTTCTGTTTTGAAAAGCATTTATTACAAAGGAACCGTAGAAGAATGGAATGCAATTGTAGTGGACAATACTTACACGGGTAGTAACAATATACGTGATTTAACTATCTATTACTATTCCGAAACTCAACCCACAACAGAGGGCAACTTTTGGCACTATGTTGACGGTGTGCCTATGGTTTGGGATGCTTATGTTGCTCCGGAGGAACTCGAATACACACTCAGCGATGATGGAACATATTACATTGTTAGTGGTATTGGAACATACAGCGGCTCCGAACTCGTTATTCCATCTGAATACAAAGGATTGCCTGTTAAGGAGATTGGCTATAAGGCGTTTGAGTCCGTGAGTGCTTTAACGAGCATAGTAATTCCCGAAAGTATAGTTTCTATTGGCGACTCTGCATTGGCATGTTGTTCGTTTGTGGACATAACTATCCCGAATAGTGTAATAAACATCGGTTCTTATGCGTTAGCGCATTGCACATCTCTTGAAAGCGTTAAAATGCCCAATACACTTACAAACCTCGGCAATTGTGCATTTCGGTATTGTCTTGCTCTTAACAGTATCGAAATTCCCGATGGTGTTACTCTTATTGCTTATGACACATTCTACTTCTGTGAATCACTCATAAGTATTGTTATCCCCGATAGTGTTACGATGATCCAAATAAGTGCATTCCCGGGTTGTAGTGCTCTTTCCAGTGTTTACTACAAGGGAACAATGGAAGAATGGAATGCAATTGTGATAGATAATCCTGACCAAGTCCCTGATTCGATATATGATGCCACCCGTTACTACTACTCCGCAACCGAGCCCACAACCGAGGGCAACTTCTGGCACTATGTTGACGGTGTGCCTACTGTTTGGGAAGTTTCTTCTGGTGCTAATTATAGCGAAGGTCTTGAATACGCCCTGAATGAAGATGGCAAAAGTTATTCTGTAACAGGAATTGGTACTTGTGCTGACACCGATATAGTAATACCGAACACATATGAAGGTTTACCGGTTACCGGTATTGGCAATTCTGCGTTTACTAATTGCTACAACATTACAAGCGTAACAATCCCCGATTCGGTTACCAGTATTGGCAATTATCTATTCCGTAATTGTTTCAAACTTACGAGTATTATAGTCGATGAAACCAATACGGCATATCAATCTATTGACGGGAATTTTTATTCGAAAGACGGAACTGTATTGATTGCTTATGCATGCGCCAAAACGGATACAACTTTTGCAATTCCAAACACGGTTACAACTATCGGCGGTGATGCGTTCTGGGGTTGCACTAATCTTATGAGTATAACGATCGGTGACACAGTCACCACCATTAACGATTGGGCATTCGCTCATTGCTGTAACCTTACGAGCTTAACGATACCCAATTCGGTCACCACCATAGGCGAATACGCGTTCTGCGATTGCGAAAAACTTACGAGTGTAACGATCCCCAGCTCAGTCACTAGCATCGGCAATGAGGCGTTCTTTCAATGCTACGGCCTTATGAACATTACAGTTGATGAAACCAATGCGGTATATCAATCTATTAACGGAAATCTCTATTCAAAAGACGGAACCGTATTGATTGTTTATACAAGTGGCAAAACGGGTACAACTTTTGTGATTCTGAACTCGGTCACTACCATCGGCGATTATGCGTTCGATAATTGTTCCAAACTTACGAGCATAACGATCCCTAGTTCGGTCACTACCATTGGAATGAGGGCTTTTCAAAATTGCGACAACCTTACAAATGTAACAATCCCCAACTCAGTTACCACCATCGAGGATTGGGCGTTCGCTTACTGTGACAAACTGGCGAATGTAACGATTCCCGATTCGATCACTGGCATTGGTAGTCATGTGTTCTATAACTGTTCAAACCTTACGAGTGTGACAATACCTGACTCAGTTGGCACTATAGGTATGCTTGCATTTTATCAGTGCACCAAACTTACAAGCATTACCTTTGAAGGTACTGTTGAGAAGTGGGAAAAAATTGCTCTTGGTTCGATTTGGAACTATAATGTCCCCGCCACCTACGTACAATGCTCCGACGGCATCGTTTCCTTAAACTAAACACAAATCAAAAACATTTCGACCGCCCCTTTGGGGCGGTCTTTTCTATTCATTTCCTTTTCACTTTTTCGTCTTTTTTGTCGCTTTGGTGTAGACAAACGCGGGCGCGCGTGCTATAATATAAGGTAGATGGGCAAATGAGCATCCCTTTGTGGACGTTTCGCTTGCTTATGAGCGCTTTTTGGAGGTCTTGGGATGGAATTTTTGATTTTTTCGGATTCGCACGGCAGTGTTTCCAATATGTCCTTCGCTCTTGACCGTCAAGTCAAACGTCCCGATGCTATCCTGTTTCTCGGTGATGGTGCACGCGATATCGACAATCTTTTTGTGTGCGACACGCCCATTTGGGCGGTGCGCGGCAACTGCGATTGGGCATCGTCCGACCTTGCCGACAAAACCGAGCGCCTGTTACATATCGAGGGGCACACCATCCTCATGGTGCACGGCCACGAATGGGGCGTGAAATCGGGACTCGGCGCGCTCATCCGCCATGCGGTGGAAGTGGGTGCCGACATTGTTTTGTTCGGTCACACGCACACGCCCGTGGAGCAGGTCATTCCCAAGGGCGAGGCGATCGGGAAGTTGGTGTTGACAAGACCGCTTTACTTGTTCAATCCCGGCAGTATTGGCTACGATGGCAGTTTTGGCACGCTCACCCTCAAGGGTGAGAGCGTACTTTTGAGCCACGGTACGCTTTAAAACAAAAAAGACTGCCGTAGCAGTCTTTCTTGGTTGTTTTTATACAGGTTCGCCTACTTCTTCGGCCTCTGCGTGAATCTCCGATGCGTTTTCAAGAGCGGCTTCATATGCGGCGATTACGCTGGATTCCAGCATCCCACGGAACTGTGCGTTAATGGGATGTACAATATCGCGATAGGTGTCATCGGGGTTTTTGCGGCTGGGCATTACAATGAAGTATTTGTCACGCGCATAAATTACTTTTACGTCGTGAACGGCAAGTTGTCCATCGAATGTAACCCAACCGATTGCCTTCATAGGGCCTTCATCAAAAAGTTTTCTTACTTTGATATCAGTAATTTGCATTTGTAAATCCTCCGGTTGGGTTCTTTTTTTGCTGATGTCATTATTATATAGCCTTTTTGTGACCGTTATTCAATGAAAGCGGTATGTTTTTGTGAAATTGAAAAAAGTTTTATAAAATTTGAAATTATCTTTGTCACACTCTGCAATATGCTGTCATATTCCACTATTACAGAGAGCGCGACAAGAGGAAAGGGGAGAACAACATGGCATTGGAAAACACCCATTACGGATATGAGCAAATCGGCAAGATGCTTGCAGATTGCCGCAGTATTTTCTTTATTGGCATTGGCGGCATCAGTATGTCGTCGCTTGCGCAAATTTCGCGCACACTCGGCTACACCGTGGGCGGTTCCGACCGTTCCGAGAACGCACAAACCCTGCATCTGCAAAAAATGGGCATTCCCGTGTTCCCATCGCACGATGCCGTCAACATCGCCAATTACGATGCCGTGGTCTACACAGTTGCCATTGGTGCCGACAACCCCGAATATTTGGCGGCGCAAAAACAGGGGAAACCACTCCTCTCCCGCGCCGACTATCTTGGCTATCTGATGGTCTCCTATCGCCATCGCATTGGTGTTGCGGGCATGCACGGCAAGAGCAGTTGCACCGCTATGTGTGCGCAAATTTTCTTATCTGTCACCAATGCCACCGTTCTTTGCGGAGCAGAGCTCCCCTTGCTTGGTGGATCCACCTGCAATATTGGAGACGAGCAGGAGCACTTTGTGTTTGAAGCCTGCGAATATATGGATTCGTTCCTTGATTTCAACCCCACGTTGGCGGTGATTTTGAATATGGGAATGGATCACCCCGACTATTTTAAAAGCCTTGAGCAAGTGCGTGCATCTTTTCTTGCCTATGCTCGTCGAACGGGAAGGGATGGCACGGTGCTTTACAATGCCGACGATGCCGAAAGCGTACTCGCCTTGCAAGAATTCGAGGGGCGTCACGTCACCTTTGGTATAGAAAAGGATGCCGACTATATGGCAAAAAACATTCGCCACGAGAACGGTGCGACTGTGTTTGATTATTATAGCGGAGCGGAGCTTTTGTGTTCTGTCAAATTGAGCGTTTTTGGACGCCACAACGTCTACAATGCATTGGCGGCTGCCGCGGCGGCAAGCGTTTGCGGTATTGCACCCGATGTCATTGCACAGGCGCTTTCTGATTTTGTTGGCACAAAGCGTCGCATGGAGCGCAAAGGAGGCCTTAACGGTGCCGTTGTTTATGACGATTACGGTCACCATCCTGTGGAAATCAGCGCAACGCTCGCAGGAGCAAAAGAGATGGGATACAAGCGCATCCTTTGCGCGTATCAGCCCCACACCTACAGCCGCACCGCAACGCTGTTTGATGAGTTTGTCACCTCGTTCAGCACCGCCGACCGTGTTTATTTTGCCGATATTTATGCCGCGCGCGAGCAAAACACATTTGGCGTAAGTTCCAAGGGACTTGCCGAGGCGATTGGCGAGAGAGCCGAGTATTGCGGCGGCTTTGAGGATGTTGCAAAAGCGCTTACACGCGATGCAAAAGAGGGCGACCTCGTCATTGTAATGGGCGCGGGAGATATCTATAAAGTTTATGACTTTTTAGATTTGCAAAAATGATACTTTGAAAAATGAAGGAGAAAAGAATGAAAAAAACAATTTTTTCCCCCACAAATATATTATTACCCAAACAAAATTTTGAGTCGTGGTCGGTTATTGCCTGCGATCAGTTTACATCCAACGAAGAATACTGGCAAGCGGTCAAAGCCGAGGCAGGGGAGCATCCCTCAACGCTCAATCTCATTTATCCCGAGGTGTATCTCGGCAAAACCGATGCCGCCGAGGTGACCGCAAACATCAACAGCACGATGCAAAAATACATTGCCGACGGCATCTTTGAGGAATATCCCAACGCACTCATTTACGTTGAGCGCACCCAGCGCGATGGCAAAGTGAGATGCGGTATTGTCGGTGCGGTTGACCTCGACGAATACGATTATCACGAGGGTTCCACCTCTCGCGTGCGCGCCACCGAAAAGACCGTTTTGGAGCGCATTCCGCCTCGTGTGGAAATCCGCAAGAACGCGACCTTGGAGCTGCCGCACATCCTGATGCTGATGGATGACACCGCGCGCTCTATTGTGGAGCCGTTGGCTATCCTTGCCACAAGCGGCAAGATGCAAAAGCTTTACGATTTTGATTTGATGCTCGAGGGCGGACACCTGTGCGGTTATCTCATTCCCGAGGGAATGCAGGCTGACATTTGCCAAAAAATCGAAGCCTTGGGAGAGTTGCACGGTGGCATCACCTTGGCGGTTGGTGACGGCAACCACTCCCTGGCAACGGCAAAGGCTTGCCGCGCTTTGGGGGCAACAGAGTGCAACCGCTACGCGCTTTGCGAGGTGATGAACATTCACAGCGATGCGCTTGTGTTCGAGCCCATCTTCCGTACGGTGGAGGGCATCGACGCTACGCAACTGCTTGCCGATTTCAAGGCATATCTTGCCGATTCCGCAAACCAAAACGCCAATAACGCACCGCAAGAGATTACCTTTGTATGCGGCACGCTTCGCGAGATTGTGGTGGCAGATAGACCGCCTCACGCGCTTGCCGTTGGCACGGTACAACAGTTTTTAGATGCTTACCTTGCCAACAAAAAGGATGCCGTTATCGATTACATCCACGATGAAGAAGAGCTCCTTTCTCTCACCGCAAACGGCAAAACCTGCGGCTTCCTTTACGGTTGTATGGGTAAGAGCGAGCTTTTCGATGCTATCGAAAAAGAGGGCGTTCTGCCGCGCAAAACCTTTTCTATGGGTTCTGCGCGCGACAAGCGTTATTACACAGAAGCGAGACGAATCGTAGAATAGAAGATTACGGGGGAACCTTTTTTTGCAAAAAGAGGTTCCCCCGTACCCCTTCCAAAAAAACTCTCTAACAGAAATCACAAGAGAGAACTCCATAGCCACGGACAGACAGTCGGCGCAAGCGGAGCGCTTGCTTTTGCTACCGCGAGCTTCCAGGCACCACCGAGACCCTGGTCGCTAAGAGAGTTGTTTTACATAAAAACGGCGAAGTGTGAATCGCCACTACGAAAATAATAAAATTTTGCGGTAGGAGATGGCGCCCACGACATCCCGAAAAGCAAACGAATTTTTGTGCACAAACAATCAACCGGTAGGGGAGGGGCTTGCTCCCGCCGCACGGTGCTTAAATTACGCTAAAAAAACGGAGAGCCTCATTTTGAGACTCTCCGCATTTTGTTTCATATTCTGTTAGGGAGCAACGGGGTCGGTAGGGGTTTCGGTTACGGTACCGTCGAGAGCACCCGAACCAAGAGCGGCAAGCATTGCATAAAAGTCGCTTGTGCTGATGTAGGTTTCGGGAAGAACGCCATCCCATTGCAAAATGTAGTAGTAAACCATCAGGGTGTGTAAATCGTCGTTATCCAAGTTTTCGGGGTCCTTTGCAAGAATATCACGTACTTGACCGATAACAGCAGCATCCTTTTGACCTGCATATTCAGCTGCGTCTGCTTGAATTTTTACAACTTCAAGCTCTGCTTCAGCGGCAATTTTGGCAACGGCGGCTTCTGCTTCGGCTTCAATCTTTGCACGTTCTGCGGCAGCAGCGGCTTCCATATTCTTTTGCTCTTGCTCAATTTTTGCCTGCTTACTCTTTTGCTCGGCTACCTGCTTTGCTTCAACGGCATCGGTAAAGGTATCCGAGAAGTCGAGGTCTTCGATAGATGCGTCAATCACAACCACGTTGTAGGTTGCCAATTGGTTGGTCAAAAGGGTACGGATATCACCCGAGAGCTTGGAGCGCATTTCCAAGAGTTCTTCTGCGGTGTATTTTGCAAATTCACTCTTAACGGCTTCTTGAATACGGGGAGCGATGATAACGTCATAGTAGTTTACACCAATCTCTTTGTAGATGGTTTGTGCATTGGCTTTGGAAATTTGATAGTTGATGGTGTAGGTTACGCTCACCTCCTGAATGTCAGAAGAGAAGCAGGAAAGGTCAACGGCAGATTTTTGGTTTCTGTTGTCCATGTTCACAACCTCTTGCCAAGGAGCGCAGAAGTGCACGCCTGCCTCGTAGGTAATGTCCTCAACCTTACCAAAGGTGGTTACAATACCGGTGTGACCTGTGGGAACGGTGCGAATGCAGCTAATCACAGCAAAGGCAACGCTTACTATCAAAAGCAGAATAGGAAGTAAACTGCGAAGTACAGGTTGCGTTATCTTTTTGGCGGAAAGCATAGCAACAATAGCTGCAACAAAAATCAAAACGGCTAACGCAAATAATACAATCATTTTTATAATCTCCTTTCGTCCGACTTTGTCGGTTTGATTGTAAATATATAATACCACAAACCTGTTATGCTGTCAAGTGATTTTGTGAAAATTCTTTCGGATTTACAATTCGTTTACAAATGCTCCGTTTTTTGGATAAAATCATAGGGAATTTGGCATACGAGAGGCGGTAAAAGTTACTATAATATCTAAAATACTTGACTTTTAGCGAAAAATGTGGTATAATACAGGGGTATTTTGAAAATGCTATTTTTATGTGGAGGTGCCAAATGAAAACACCAATAAAATATACAGCATCCGCATTGCTATCCCTCATTTTGTGTGCAATTATGCTTTGCGGAGCGATTATTCCTACATCTGCCGCCAAAGGAGAGCTTCCCTCTCTTGACTATAGAAACGAATTGGTTGAAACCTCTGGTACGCTTTCTGCGTATGAGCTTTACTCGATGCTTTTGGAGCAAGCCTCTTCTGTAAGCGGCTCTCAAAAGCCTACCGAGGGCGAAAAACTGTATTTAGAGGGTTCCAACGTTCAGTTTAACTATACCGATTTTATTCCCGATAGTTGCATTGACACCCACTATGATGGCGACAAAGCAACGCTCTATATTACGTTGTTGCCCTATACCTACACTGCCGTAAACGGTGCCGAGGTTACTTGGGTACCAAACCAACTCATTTTGGATGGTCAATCCTATACGTTTGTAAACGAAAATAACGTTTATACCGCACGCATTACCGACTGCTATCAATCTAAGGATTTTGAAATGCAGGTAGACTATGTTTGGCAAGTAGAATTGCCGCAAGAGATTATTTCTTTTTTGCGTAACGAAGCATACGAAAAGGGATACGATGCGCACGTGCTCATGGAGGAGTATCGCCAAAAGCTTGCCGAATATCAAGCGCTTGTAGATATGCAAAACAAATGGGATGCTTACCAACAATGGGAAGAAGATTATGCCAACTATGTTGTTCAAAAAGCGATTTACGATGAGTTGAAGGCAAAATATGATGCCTATATGGTGGAGTACAACGCTCGCCAAGCTCTCATCGATGCCCGCAATCAATGGGATAATTATTTTAAACAAAACGAAGAGTACGAAGAAAAGATAGGCCCCTACGAGGCATATTTGGCATATTATGCCTCTTATACGGCAGCGGTTGATAAATTGGCAATGTTCAATGCAATTTATGACACCGAGCCTCGCGGTTGGTGTATGTATAACGATATTATGGGTGGCTCCGTAACCGAGGTGCTTAAGGATGAAAACCAAAAGCTTTTGGTTGCAGGCGGATGTAATGCCGCAGATATTAAATTGGGAAATCAATCCACCCAAAATTTGCGCGTTTTGCTCAAGGGTTACAACGATTTGCGTGTCAAATCCTGGCCTTCGGAGTACGAAAAGAACAAAGCACTTTACAATTATTACATCGAAAATTACGAGGCTCTTACAAAAAATTTCTGCGACTTGTATAAAACACTCAAGGGGCTTTATGAAAATCCCGCAGTTTCCGGTTTTATTGGCTTAAAGGGCAAATCCGAGCACTATCGCCAATTGGTAGGACACTTGTTTGTCGTTTCTACCGCTTTGGACGAAAAAACCACTCGTGATGAAAGCTCTTGGCGTATGGATAGAAAGAAACTGTTTGATGTTATCGATGAGAATGTCCACTATTTTCCCGATGGCGACTGGGATCCCAGAACAACCGCGTTCCCCGAAGCAGAGGTTCCTTATGCAGAGCGTGTTGAAAAACCCGTTTTGCCTACAGTAGAAAATCCCTCGTACATTCCTCCGGCACCCGCTAAGGTAGAAAACCCCGGAGAAGCTCCTGCAGTAGTAGAAAATCCCGCAGGGACCCCTAGACCCGAAACCCCAAAGCCGATTGGCGAAAAGCCCAATGCGCCTGTTTTTGACCAAGTAACAGAGCAACTCTGCCAAGATGTTGAAAACGGCCTTTTGAAGTCATTTGGGCAAACTGTTGCCGCTGAATTTGTGACGATTACCAAGAGATTGGAACGTCAAATTTCTATCAAAAATCTTAAAACCATTACATTGTATAAATTGAATGGAGATGTTTACCAACAACTTTCGGTAGATTACGGTAGCGGTATACAACTTGATCCTCTTGTTTTCGAAGAGGTTGAGGGGTATGATTACGAGTGGTATGGATGGGTGCAATTGCGTTCCGATGGTACCAGAGTGCCTGCCAATACAACGTGTGTTACCGAAAACATTTCGCTTTATCCTCACTATAAGGCAACTCCCAAAGAATTTACCATTACGTGGGTAATCGGCAATAACACCTATGAGATGCGGTGTTATTATGACAGAATTCCTGACCCCACTCCCTACATTCGCCTTCCAAGCGATGATCCTTACTACACCTATACATTTGTCGGTTGGGATAGAGAAATCGAGCCCGTTAAGGGAGACGCAACCTACTACGGCAACATTGAACGTACTCCCAGAAAATTCAAGGTAACATGGGTTCTTGAAGACGGCGCGAAAGTGATTACTGAAGAGTGGGAATACAACCAAAAGCCCGCATTCAAGGGAGAACTCTCCTATCAAACCGACACCTGCAAATACACCTTCCGCAAATGGGATACTCCCATATTGTCGGTTACAGGCGACGTTACCTACAAAGCAAAATATGATGCAACACCTTTTGCATCCTCTTCCAACTCCAATACCGTTATTTATGATGTTACCCACAGCGATACCGAAATTACGGTGCATGCTACCAAGGACTCTGCTTACATAAAAGAGGCTGCTCTTTTGGCGGATGAACTTGGAAAAACCTTAACGGTTTGTTGGGAAGGGAAGCTTTCCATCTCCTTTGTAGGGGAAGAGTTGAAAACCTATATCGATGGCGGATGTCTTCCTCTTTCTTTGACTTCTAATCAAAAGGGAAATGCTACATTCTATTACTTCAAGTATGTGGATTTGTTAGGCGTTGTTTCCAAGTTTCCGCAAGCAACTGTAAACTTTGAAACCGCTTATGTTAGCGGCAAACAATTTGCAATCGATGTGATGACTTCTCTTAACAAGTGGGAGCGCATCGAGGAAGGTTTTGTGGCAAACGGTGACTTTACCATTCGCGTGCAAGAAGCGTATGCCATTATTCCCGAAGCAAATCAGTTCTGCAATTTTTCGCAATTGTCCAACAAGGCTGCTGCCGGTGAGGTGGTATCTCTCGATTTGAGTTGCCGTTATGGCTACAAAATTGTTGGTGCAAAGGTTACCGATGTCAACGGAAACGAAATTCCGCTGACAGGTTTGTCTTTCCAAATGCCTCAAACAGCAGTATCTGTTGTTTTGCAAGTTGAGCAAATTGTTTACACATTGACCTTTATGGTAGATGGCGAGGTTTGGCATACTGCTCAATATTATGCAGGAGAAGTCATTTCCTTGCCTGAAAACCCCACCAAAGAAGCAAATGGCGAATACGTTTACACCTTTACCGGTTGGGGCAATGTTCCTGCAGTTGCGGCAGGCGAAGAAGAAAACCTGGTGTTTGAAGCAAGCTGGGCAGAGTCGACTACGATGAACGATTATGATTCCGGTCATAACAACAACGTTTTGTTTGGCGTTGTAGTTCCGTGCGTACTTGCGGCAATTGTTTTGGTAATTGGATTCTTTGTTTTGAGAAAGCAAGCCAAGAAAATGGGCGGTTGGCGCGTTTTGTGGGTAAAAGTGCTTGCTACACTGAAGAAATGGTTCAACATCCTTAAGAGCCAAATCAACAAATTATTCAAAAACACCAATAAACCCACACAAAGTAAAAAATAAATAAGAAAAAACGGGATAGCAAATGCTATCCCGTTTCTGTTTTATGAGAGTGTTTTTTGAAAGAAGGGCGGGGGAACAAATTCCTTTCGGAAAGGTTCCCCCGCAATCTTCCTAATTAACTTAATACATACCGCCCATACCCGGAGCAGGAGCAGCGGGAGCGGGATTTTCTTCTTTCTTATCGGCAACAACTGATTCGGTAGTGAGAATAACAGATGCGATGGATGCGGCATTTTGGAGGGCAGAGCGAGTAACCTTAGTGGGGTCAACAATGCCTGCGGACATCATATCGCAGTAAACCTCGTTGTAGGCATCAAAGCCGTAGCCAATCTTGCCGGAGGAGAGAATCTTATCTACAACCACGCCACCGTCAAAGGCTGCGTTTGCGGCGATTTGACGAACGGGCTCTTCAAGTGCCTTGAGAACGATCTTCACACCGGTCTTTTCGTCACCGTCAACGGTGTCGATCAGCTTTGCAACCTCACCGATAACGTTGAGGTAAGCGGTTCCGCCACCTGCAACAATGCCTTCTTCAACAGCCGCCTTGGTAGCGTTGAGGGCATCTTCAATGCGGAGCTTCTTTTCTTTCATTTCTGCCTCGGTAGCAGCACCAACCTTAATAACGGCAACACCGCCTGCGAGTTTTGCAAGACGTTCTTGCAGCTTTTCGCGGTCGAAATCAGAGGTGGTTTCTACAATAGCGGCACGAATTTGACCAACGCGTGCGCGAATCATATCGGGATGACCTGCACCGCCAACAATGATGGTGTGCTCCTTGTTCACCTTGATTTGGCGAGCATGACCGAGCATATCAATGGAAGCATCCTTGAGCTCCAAGCCGATTTCGGAGGAAACAACCTGACCACCGGTGAGGATGGCGATATCTTGCAGCATTTCCTTGCGGCGGTCGCCAAAACCGGGAGCCTTAACGGCTACACAGTTGAATACACCGCGCAGCTTGTTGAGCACGAGGGTGGTGAGTGCTTCGCCTTCAACGTCCTCGGCAATGATGAGCATCTTTCTGCCCGATTGAACGATTTGCTCGAGCAGGGGAAGAATTTCTTGAATGTTGGAAATTTTCTTGTCGGTGATAAGGATGAGAGCATCGTCATAAACGGTTTCCATCTTATCCATATCGGTAGCCATGTAGGGGGAGAGGTAGCCGCGATCGAATTGCATACCCTCAACAACCTCGGAGTAGGTGTCAGCGGATTTGGATTCTTCAATGGTGATAACACCGTCAGCGGTAACCTTTT
>JAZOMJ010000072.1:0-11616 GCA_045653865.1 Eubacteriales bacterium | reverse complement strand
CACCACCCTCTCGCATCATTTTCTCGATGATGGCAATCTCATCGATCTCTTTTGCAATAACATCTTCAAAAATATTGAAAAAGTTAGTGAAAGAAGCAGGAAGATCGCCCTTTTGCCAAAGTTCTACCAACTCTTGCACATCGGTATTTTGAGGGTGCGGTTGTTCGAAAAAGCCATATCTTTCATCCAAAGCGGCATACGCCTGCGGCGTGGACACAACCGCTTTGCCGATTGCAATCACAAGTGTGCAGGGCGGCATATCTGGTACTCTTTGCAACCTATCACCTATTCCGGTAACAAGCATTGTGCCGCCATAAATGCAGAACGGAACATCAGCACCTAAAGTCAAGCCGATTTTGCAAAGTTCTTCCAAAGGAAGCGGATAACCGCAAATCGTATTGAGTGCACGCAAAACAGCCGCCGCATCGGCACTGCCTCCGGCAAGACCTGCAGCCATTGGAATGTGCTTATCAATGGTGATCTGTACTCTTCCCGTTTGCTCCGTATGTTGCAAAAAAAGCTCTGCCGCTCTCCAAGCCAAGTTGCGGCAATCGGTTGGAAGCTCAGGATTGTTTGAAATCGACAACGCAATTTGCGTTTTGGGAGCAGGTTGAAAATCGACTGTGACAAGATCGCACAACGAAACCGTTTGCATAACACTTACAATGTTGTGATAGCCATCGTTGCGACGCGAATGAATATTCAAATAGACATTTATTTTTGCATTGGCTTTTTCGGTGTGCATTCTTTTACCTCCCTTATCATATTTCCTTATCATTTTACCACAAAACGCGCGCGCTTTCAATATTTTTTATAAATATTATTAAAAATTTAGTTAAAAGACTTGACTATGCGAAAAAATTGGTATAAAATTATAGTGGAATATTTTATGCTAAAAGGAGAATTCTTGGCGATGACATTTCCAAAGAAAGAAGACAGCAACCACCAAACGCTAAACACTGCTTTGCTTATAGTGGGCGGATTTTTGCTTTTGTTGATGATTGCCTTTTATAGAGAAATCAATGCTTGGCTCTCGATTGTAATTGACATTTTCAGTCCCGTAATTTTGGGCTTAGTATTTGCTTATCTCCTCAATCCTATATTTCGTTTGCTTGAGCGAAGGGTGTTTTACCGTGTGTACCCCCCCGCACTTCGTCGCGCAATCTCCTTGCTTTTGACATATATTGCCGCATTCCTTTTGGTGGGCGCTATCGTGCTGCTGATCCTTCCCCAATTGGTGGCCTCCTTAAAGGATTTCATTTCAAACTATCAAGCCTATATCGACGGTGCAATTGCCACTGTGAATGGCGGAATCGACCACATCAACGGCATTATTTTTGCGTTCTTTAATGTTCAAAATCTATTGGGACACGTGAATGCGGGTATCATCTCTACCCTGTTTGATAATCTTTTGGGAGATCTCGCTAACCAGATTCCCAAATTGACCAACACGGCAAGTTTGTTTATTTCCGGTGCTACCGACGTTATTTTCGCACTGTTTATTTCCATTTACCTGCTTTCCTCTAAAGAGAAACGCTATTTGCAGGTTATGAAATTTCGCAATGCGTTATTTAGCGATAAGGTCAATCAAAGAATTACAAAGATTTGCACCACTGCAACCAATTTGTTTGAAAAGTTTGCCAAGGGACGCTTGATTGACTCGGTGATTGTTGGTGTTATGACCTATGCAATCATTTCTATCTTCCACATTCCGTATGCACTGCTGATTGCTACCTCGATTGCAGTTTGGAACTTTATTCCCACAGTCGGCTTTTTGATTGGTTTTATTCCTGCATTCTTCCTTCTGCTCTTTACAGATGCAACACTGATGATTCCCTTTACCGTAATTATGTTTGTCATCTACCAAATTGACAGCAATATTATCAGCCCGAGAATTGTAGGTTACAACACCGGTGTTGGACCTTTGTGTGTTATTATTTCCATTTGCACAATGGGCACTATATTCGGTTTGGTAGGCATGGTAATTGCAGTACCTCTGTTTGCTACATTGCTCGACCTCTTCAACGATTTGATCCATGAACGTTTGCAACTTAAACGCATGCCCGATGATACCTGCAACTACTTTGCACCCGACCTAGCGATGGATTATTTGCATATGTCGAAATCGCATCTTGGCCGCATAATTGTTCGAATTGAGAAACGCGCTTTGCACATCAGCAATCAAATTTCCAGCGGCCATGAGGATAAGTTGACCCAAAAAGAACGCAATTTTTGGACGACCTATCAAAATATGCGGAAATTGAATCTGCTATCGGATGCTCCCCCCGAAGTCTTAACACAGTTTTCAGCTGAATCGGCTGAAAAAACGTTGCGTGCCCAAAATGACAACTCGTATGACGAGATGCTTGAAAAAGCAATGGACAACAACGTTGACGAAGCAGAATTGGGAGGTGTGCAACAATGAAAAATCGAAACAAAGTAACATCTTGGGCTATTTGGGCCGTTGTGGGCGTATTGGCCATTTTGTTTGTTATCATTAAGCGCGAAAGTTTCTCCTCGTTTATTTCGCAAATTTTCCGTATTTTGCGTCCCGTTATCATTGGTGCGGTTATTGCATATTTGTCCAATCCTATTTTCCGTATGTTTGAAAAATATGCTTTTTCGGGAATTCGCTCTTTCTCTGTACGTCGCGCAATCTCACTCTTGGGAACTTATCTTGTTTTGGTGTTGATTGTAGTTGTTTTGATGCTATTGATCGTTCCGCAACTTTTGAGCAGTGCACAAGACTTTTTGGATAACTATGAAGTTCTTTTAGAAACTTCGATGGATAACATAAATGATTTGCTTAACCAAATCAATGCCAATTTCAATCTCAAAATTCCCCCTGTTAAGCATGAAAACTTAAAACAAGGAATCGGCTGGTTAGTTAGCAATATAAACGTTGAAGAACTCCTTGATCGCTTCCTCTCGGGTAACACCATCCTTGTTATCTTGGAGTATATCGGAGACACCTTCTCGATTTTGACCGACATCATTTTTGGTTTGTTCATCTCCTTGTATCTCCTCTCGGGCAAGGAAAAAATTTATGCACAAATTACAAGAACAAGAAAAGCACTTTTCAACCGTCGCTTCAATGAAAGAATTACACGAATCGTTACCATTGCGGATCAATCATTTGGCGGATTTTTGCGCGGCAAACTCCTTGACTCCACCATTGTCGGCATCCTGACTTATATCATCATTTCAATCATGGGCGTTCCCTACACGCTTTTGATTGCCGTTATCATCGGTATTACCGATATCGTACCCGTTGTTGGTCCTTGGATTGGTGTGTTGCCGTCGGCACTTATCATCCTTTTGACCGATCCCATTAAGGTGATTCCTTTCCTACTTGCCATTCTCATTGTTCAGCAGGTTGACGGTAACATCATCGCTCCCAAAATTTTGGGCGAGAACACCGGTGTTAGTTCCCTTTGTGTTATGATTGCCATTACCGTAATGGGTGCAATTTGGGGATTGGCTGGTATGGTACTTGGCGTTCCACTCTTTGCGACCATTATTGAACTGACCAATGAATTCCTCAACAAACGTTTGCAAGATAAAGGGTTGCCAACCGAAACAGAGCCTGACGAAACCGATCAAGAAAAAACACCGATCAAAAAGACTGCCATCAGCCTTTCGGACGGTTGCGGTCCCGTGACACAACGAGAAAAGAAGCATTTGCTGGCATTTGCTCTTGTTAACAAGTATGACCTTTACACACCGCAAAACAATGCCACCCTTGCCGCGTGCACGGGTGAATATCTCGATGCAGCTGCCGGCTTTGAAGCACAAGTAACCGAAGAACCCGAAGTTGCAGAAAACACAGATCTTGACTCTGCTACCGAAGAATCTATTTTAGAGCAAGCAGCTACAAGTGAAGAATAATTTTCCCCCGGAGGTTTTATGAACCAAGCAAACTTTGAAAAAAAAGGCGGTATCACCGTGGAGACCGCTCATATATTCCCCGTCATTAAAAAATGGCTTTATTCCGAAAAAGACATCTTTTTGCGTGAAATCGTTTCCAACGCTTGCGATGCCGTTACAAAATTGCGCAGACTTTCCTCGCTCGGTCAATATGACGGTGGTGACGAGAACTATCGTGTAAACGTCATTCTCGATAAGGATGCAAAAACGCTGACTGTAAGCGACAACGGCATCGGTATGACTGCCGAAGAGCTCGACCGTTATATTTGTCAAATTGCACTTTCGGGTGCTTTGGAATTCGTTGAAAAATATGAGGGTGACAACAAGAACAACGGCATTATCGGTCACTTTGGTCTCGGCTTTTATTCCTCTTTTATGGTGAGTGAGCGCGTAGAGGTGATTACAAAATCCTACACCAACTCCCCTGCCGTTTATTGGAACTGCAACACCGACGGTGAATATGAAACCACGTTGGGTGAGCGCACGAGCCATGGCACCACCGTTGTGATGCACATTTGCGACGAAGAAATCGCCTACCTCGAAAAAGACAAAATTGAGGAAATTTTGGAAAAATATTGCGCGTTTATGCCCGTCGACATCTATTTTTCTGCCGGTGATGAAACAGAAAAAGAGGATGAAATTTCCCCTATCAACGATACCACTCCTCTGTGGCTCAAAAATCCCTCCGATTGCACCGAGGAAGAATACAAGGAATTCTATCACAAGGTATTCCACGACTATCGTGAGCCTTTGTTCTGGATTCACGTAAATGCAGATTATCCGCTCAATTTCCGCGGTATTCTCTACTTCCCACGCATCGCCAACGAGTTTGAATCGATCGAGGGTCAAGTTAAACTCTATTACAACCAAGTTTTTGTTGCAGATAACATCAAAGAGGTTATTCCCGAATACCTTTTGATGCTCAAAGGCGTGCTTGATTGCCCCGAGCTTCCCCTCAACGTTTCTCGCAGTTATTTGCAAAATAATACGTATGTTTCTAAAGTATCGGCTCACATTGTGAAAAAGGTTGCCGATAAATTGAACAGTCTTTGCAATATATCCCGCGAAGAATACCAAAAGGTTTGGAACGATATTCGCACCTTTGTGGAATACGCTTGTATGCGTGACCGCAAGTTTTATGACCGCACCAAAGATTCTCTTTTGTTGGAGTTGACCGACGGCTCGTTTGTTACCACTACCGAGTATTTGGAAGAAGCCAAGGAGAAGCACGAAAACACAATTTATTACACCTCGGATAAAGCCGCGCAAGCGCAATATATTGCAATTTTCTCGCAAGAGAATATTCGCATTGCCATTTTTGAAAAGCCTTTGGATGCACAGTTCCTCTCCACCCTTGAAATGTATGATAGCACTGTAAAATATTTGCGCATTGACGCCAATATTGCTTCTGCACTCAAGCAAGAGGGAGACACAAATACCAAGGAAGAGCTCGTTGCCCTTTTCCAAAAGGCAAGCGGCAACGAAAATTTGAAGGTGGAATTTGCATGTCTGAAGGATGCAAGCGTTCCTGCCCTGATTACGATTTCGGAAGAATCGCGCCGTATGGAAGAAATGCTGAAGCTTTACGCTATGAACGGCATGAATTTCAGTATGAATTCTTATCCGCAAGAGGTTACGCTTACGCTCAATCTCGCATCTCCCCTCATTTCTAAATTAGAAAATGCCACGGGCGGGAAGCAAGAAATTATGGCGGCATATCTTTACGGCTTGGCGCAACTTTCACAAAAGAAACTTTCAGCCCAAGAACTGCAAAAATTCCTTTCGGACAGTTATACCGTGCTTGGTCTTTTGTAATGAGAGAATTTGAAACCTATTCACCAGAGAGTGTCATTTTGGAAAACTTGGGAGAGTTAACCGAGCGATTGGACATTCTCGAAGAGCAAGAAATTGCACATTTGAGAGAATTGGCAATCGAGGTGGCACAGAGTGACGATCTTGCGGATCTTCTCTCCTCCCTGCACGATTGCCACATCTCGCCCGTCATTGCTCCTACTACGAGTCTGTCGACCAATGCTGAACTGCTTTTGCGTGCGCGCAAATTGTTTGGGGCACGGCAATGTATGTTCTTTTGTCAAGCACTCTACGAGGAATTGCGCTCGCGTGACGCATTGCTTGCCTCTTTTTTCCCGGATGCCGACGAGCTGGCGCCACATGCCGCATCTCGCATTGTATATCAGCGAAGCAGTTACACCGATGATGCATACCTATCGTTTGCATCCCTCATCCCCGATGCGCGTGCCGCCTATGCACACAGCTTTCCGGCGGCTTGCGAAGAGGTTTACAACGGGCACTGCGAATACTGCATTCTCCCCATTGAAAATGCAGTTGAGGGTGAGCTGATCGGTTTTGCCAAGCTGATTGCACAATATGACCTTAAAATTGCCGCTTGTTGCGATGTTGTAGGAGCTGATACCGCTCGCAGGACACGTTTTGCGCTCTTGCGTCGCAGCATGCTCCCCCTCTTTCCAACCGATGCCGACAAAACCGGATTTTTCCGTTGTTCTATCCCGTCGGAGCTTTCCGCCTCGATGGCTGACATTTTGAGTGCGGCAAACTTTTTTGGTCTTTCTTTTCTTTCCACAAACACACTTCCCATCGACAAAGAAGGCACAAAAGCCTGCTTTAATATAACGTTTTCGATTGGCAACGGTTCCCTTTATCCGTTTTTGCTGTACTTGGCAACCGTTGCACCGCAATACACACCTATTGGAATTTATTCTCACATCAAACAGAAAGGATGATACACATCATGGATCGTTTTACTTACACAACAAAGGGCGTTTGCTCTCGCGCTATTGAAATTGCTATTGAGGACGGCATCATTGCCGAGGTTCGCTTTGTAGGCGGTTGCCACGGCAACACCCAAGGCGTTGCTGCACTTGTAAAGGGTTATTCTGTTACCGAAGCCGTAGAACGCCTTTCCGGCATTCGTTGCGGCATGAAGAGTACCTCTTGCCCCGACCAGTTGGCGCAGGCTCTTTCCGCATATCTCGAAAAGAACTAACATATTCTATTTGGGGACAACTTCTCCGGTTGACTACATCTTATACCACGGAGGATTTTTATGAAAGAATTTTGGAACAACTACTATAAATGGCTGGGTGCCGATGCGCTGAATGATGCCGAAAAGGCAGAACTTAGTGCGATTGAAAAAGACGAGGACGAGGTCACTTTGCGCTTTTCCTCAAGTCTTTCTTTTGGTACTGCAGGCTTGCGCGGCACAATGAAAGTAGGACTCAATGCGATGAACGTGCACACCGTGGCACACGCAACGCAAGGTCTTGCCAATTTGATTGTACGCGAGGGTCGCGCCGACGATGGCGTTGCCATTGCGTGTGACAGCCGTCTCAACTCTCAAACATTTGCCGAAACAGCTGCTTGTGTGCTTGCCGCCAACGGCATCAAGGTTTATCTTTTTGATGCTCTGCGCCCCACTCCCGAGCTTTCTTTTGCTTTGCGTGAGCTTGGTTGTGTTGCGGGTATCAACGTGACAGCTTCGCACAACCCCAAGGAATACAACGGATATAAGGCATATTGGGAGGATGGTGCACAACTCCCCCCCGAGCACGCTGACACGGTAGCCGCAGAGATTTCCCGTTTGGATATTTTTGCAGACGTCAAGAAAATGCCTCTTGATGAAGCTTTAAAAGAGGGTCTTGTCACCATCATCGGTGCCGAAATGGATGAAAAATATCTCTCTCAGGTAGCAGCGCAAGCGGTCAATCCCGATGCGATTGCTAAGGTAGCAGATGAACTCAAAATCGTTTATACCCCTCTGCACGGTACAGGTCACAAGCTGGTTCCCTCTATTTTGAAACGTGTTGGATTGAAGCATCTTTACACCGTTGACGAGCAGATGATCATTGACGGCAATTTCCCCACCGTGAAAAAGCCGAACCCCGAATATCCCGAAGCTTTTGCTTTGGGTATTGCAGTAGCAAACCGCGTAGGCTCTGACCTTGTAATTGCTACCGACCCAGATGCCGACCGTGTTGGCGTTATGACACGCACGCCCGATGGCTCATTTGCCACCATTACCGGCAACCAAATGGGTGCTCTTCTGGTGGATTATATCATTACCGCTTACAACGAGACCGGCACCATGCCGCACAACCCCTATGTTGTAAAGAGCATTGTAACCAGTGAGCTTGCCGCAAAAATTTGCCAAGCGAACGGTGTAAAAATGCACAACGTGCTCACCGGATTTAAGTTTATCGGTGAGGTCATTAAGAACTACGAAAAAAACGGTGACGGAAGCTTCTTGTTTGGCTTTGAGGAAAGTTACGGCTACCTCAAGGGCACCTATGCACGCGATAAGGACGCCGTTGTTACAGCAATGCTCATTTGCGAAATGACTGCATACTATCGCGCACGCAATATGACTCTTTCGGATGCTCTTGCGGCTCTGTTTGAAAAATACGGCTTCTGCTATGAGCAAAACGTAGAAATCTATATGGAAGGTCTTGACGGCCCCGCTCACATGGCGGCTTTGATGGACGGTTTGCGCAACAATCCTCCCTCTGAGTTTGGCGGTGTTGCCGTATCTCTTGTAGGTGACTACGGCAGAGGAACCATCACCGAGGGTGGTGAGGTTCGTCCCACGGGGCTTCCCTCCTCCAACGTTCTTTACTACCGACTGGTAAACGGAGACGTGATTGTTGCACGTCCCTCGGGTACCGAACCCAAAATTAAGTTCTATTATATGCTGGAAGCTTCTGACAAAGCAGAAGCCGAAGCAAAACTTGAAAACTATCAAAAAACGCTAAACGCACGCTCCGAGAACGCTTAATTTCTTCGCGCCCTCGCAACGTTCCCAAAAAAGGAGGTGTTTTCAATGTCCGAAACCAACGTTTTGGAATTTGAAGCGCTGCAAGAGTTGCTCTTGCAGAAAAAATATGCAGAATTCATTCAAGAAATTGATAAATGCAACCCCGTTGATGCCGCTGACCTGCTCTCGCAATTTCCCGAGGATCAAGTATCGCGCGTGTTCCGTTTATTCAAAAAAGATATTGCCGCTGAGGTGTTTGCCGAGCTTGATTCGGATTTACAAGAGTTGATTATTGTGCACATGACTGACCGCGAAATTGGTGAAATGCTGGAAGAGCTTTACACCGACGACGCCGTTGATATGCTGGAAGAAATGCCTGCAAGCGTGGTCAAGCGCATTATGAAAAACGCAACACCCGAAACACGCGAAGAAATCAATCGCTTCCTTGCCTATCCCGAAGAAAGTGCCGGAAGCGTTATGACAAGCGAGTTTATCGATTTGCGCAAAAACATGACCTGCGAGCAAGCAATTACGCGCATTCGTCGCATTGGTTTGGATAAAGAAACGGTTTACGTAGCGTACGTTACCGATGAAAAGCGTGTTCTTGAGGGCGTTGTTGTGCTCAAGCAACTGCTTTATGCAAACCCCGATGATCTGATTGCCGACATTATGAACGAGAACGTTCTGTATGCCACCACACACGACGACCAAGAAAAGGTTGCCGATATGATCTCTCACTACGGTGTTATCGCTTTGCCGATTGTTGACAAAGAAAAACGCTTGGTTGGTCTTGTAACGGTTGACGACGCCTTGGAGGTTTTGGAAGCAGAGGCTACCGAGGATATTGAAAAAATGGCAGCTATGTTGCCAAGTGACAAACCCTACCTCAAAACAACCGTTTGGGAAGCTTGGAAGCAACGCGTGCCGTGGCTCTTACTTTTGATGCTGACCGCTACCTTTACCAGCACCATCATCACCAAGTATGAGGCGGCAATCGGTACGTATGCCATTCTCACCGCGTTTTTCCCTATGCTGATGGGTACAGGCGGTAACGCAGGCGGACAGACATCGGTTGCAATCATTCGTGCGCTCTCCTTGGGCGAGGTCGAACTCAAAAACGTGCTTCGCGTATTTTGGAAAGAATTGCGCGTGGGTCTGCTTTGCGGTGCCACCTTGGCAGTTGCCACCTTTATTAAGGTAATGGCAATTGATTTTGGTTTTCAACCCTATTCCGTATCTCCCGCAGGCATCGTGCAAAACAACTTGATTATTGCCCTTGCCATCTGCTTAACCGTTTTTTCTGCCATTGTTGTAGCAAAAGCGGTGGGAACGCTCCTGCCTTTGGGTGCTAAAAAGATTGGTCTTGACCCGGCTGTTATGGCGAGCCCTTTTATTACCACCATTGTGGATACCGTAACGCTGATGATTTACTTTGCCATTGCATCGGCATTATTGGGAATATAATAATGATGAAAAGCAGAAGTTTTTAGCTTCTGCTTTTCTCTTTTTCTAAAATCATCTCATAAACCTCTTGCACCTCACGGCTCATTTTTGCGGCTGTAAAGTGCGTAAGATAGCGCGCGCGTGCGGCTTCTTTCATTCTTTTTTCAAGTTCTGCATCCTCGGCAATTTGCAAAATGGCAGAAGCAAGCGCTTCGGCATCCCCTACGGGGAATAAAATTCCCGCTTCGCTCTCCCTTATCATTGCCACGTTGCCGCCATAGTCGCTGGCTACTGTGGGAAGCCCCACACTCATCCCCTCGGAAATGGCAAGACACGAGGTCTCTGTTCCGCAAGAGCAATTGACATTGACACGCAAAATGCGATAGATGGGTGCCATATCCGCAACAAATCCCGTGAAAATTACACAGTCGTTCAAATGGAAATCTGCGCAGAGTTTTTGCAGTTCGGTGCGACGGCTTCCATCGCCAACAATAAGGAAACGAAATGGAAAATTCGGTTGCAGTTGGCGCAAAATCACTGCCGCATCAAGAAAGGTATCGTGCCCTTTGCAGTCTTCCAAACGCGCGCAAATGCCAACGGTGAAATCTTCTTTTTGAATGCCGAGGGACTCTCGCGTTTCTGTAAGCTCCTCGTCATCCACCTCGCGAACAGGCAAGGAGCCGTTGATGATGACGCGAATTTTATCCTCGGGAATGCCCAATTCGCGCAGGTTTTTGGCGGCAACCGCGGCGGTGGCAATGACGTAATCGGAGAGCATTCGATTGCATACCCCTGCCGTACGCCTCACCAAATCATTGGTGAGCAGTCCTTTTGGCGGAAAACAGCAATGCCTTGTGTGCACCACGGGTGTGTGGCATATTCTTGCCGCCATACGTGCCGAAAGTGCGGCATTGGTATGCACAATGTCGATGCAATTCTCTTTGATGATGCGTGAAAGCTCCCGTATGGATTGGAGCGACACACGGTCGCAGGGCTCTTGCAAATAGAGGATGGGAATTCCCATTTTTCTCAATCGCAGGGCAAGTTCGGAGCCATAAGGCAGGGCGACGGTGCTCTCAACCGCGCTTCTATCAAAGCAAGACAAGAGGTTGCAAAGAAGCACCCCTGCCCCGCCAATATTCATATCGCTGATAACGTGTAAAACTTTCATTTTTAGTATCCTTTTTTCTTTTTTTGATTAGTATTTACACATATCCGCAGTTTATCAAAAAAAGAGTATTCCTTGCCGAAACAAAGAATACTCTTTTATTTTATTGCTTTTTTTGTGCAGAACAGATTTGGCAAGATGCACAATTGCCACCGCAGGTTTTGGCATCGGGGCAACCGATGCACTTTTGTCCGCGCTTTTTGGCGCGAATGATGTAAAAGCTTGCACCGCCAATGAGCAACGCAATGATTATAATAACAACGATATCGGTGGGTGTCATACTGCCACC
>JAZOMJ010000071.1:0-9909 GCA_045653865.1 Eubacteriales bacterium | reverse complement strand
AATCCGTCGAGTTTTTCTCGGCGGATTTCAACATTTATAACAAATTGTTAAAAACTTATTGAAATTTGGGTTGTCTTATTCGCGTGGCTTTTGTTCTGCGCTAAGTGAGACAGCCTTTATTTGGTAGAAAATTGATAAATTGTAGTATAATCGTATTTTTCGCCCGGCATCAAAACAACATCATCGAAGTTGGAATGATTGATGGCATCGGGCATTTTTTGTGTTTCAAGGCAGAAAGCCGCTTGCACACTTGCAGGACAACCGCCCTTGAGAGGTGCTTCAATCTCCCACATAAAGTTGCCCGTATAGAATTGAACCGCGGGTTGATTGGTATAAACCTGCATCAAGCGACCGCTGTTGGGCTCATAAGCTTCAATACGCAAAGTGGGAGTTTTGGTCTCTCCACCAACAAAGCAGAGACAATGGTCATAACCGCCTGCAAGCTTCATATCGGGATTTTCAAGATCAAAGTCCTGTCCAATTGTCTTAGGCTCACGGAAATCAAACGGTGTTCCTGCAACCAAGCGGATTTCACCCGTGGGAATGAGGTTTTCATCGGTGGGAATATAAGTATCAGCATCCATTTGCAGAACGTGATCGAAGATTTTGCCCGAGGAAAAACCGCCAAGATTGAAATATGCGTGGTTTGTCAGGTTGACAACCGTCTTTTTGTCGGTTGTAGCTTCGTAATGAATGGACAAAGCATTGGAACGTAACAAAACGTAGGTAACGGTAACACTCAACGTGCCGGGGTAGTTCTCATCACCGTCGGGTGAGGTGAGCGTAAGAATTAAGCGAGGTTCTTCCCCATCTTCGGCTTTGGCATCCCAAACCTTGTGGGAAAAACCGACTTTACCTCCGTGCAAGGAGTTACCATTATTGTTTTTGTAAATTTGGTATTCTTTGCCGTCAAGTTTGAATTTGCCTTTTGCAATGCGATTGCATACGCGACCTACAAGCGCACCGAGATAACCGGGCGCCAAAACGTAGTCACGCAAAGAATCATATCCCGCAACCACGTCGGTTACGCGACCGAGTCTGTCGGGCACACAAATTTCCATAATGGCGCCACCGAACTCGCAAATGCGAACGCTCATACCCGCATCATTTTTAAGCAAGTAGCTGTAAACGTCGCGGCCATCATCCATTGTGCCAAAATAATGCTTTGTAATCATCGTTTATTCTCCGTCGTAGCCGTTGGGGTTCTTTTGCATCCAGTTAGCAAGGTCGCGGCACATATCGTCAAGGTCATTTTCCGCGCGCCATCCAAGCACTTCATACGCCTTTGTGGGGTCAGCATAGCAAGTATCGATATCACCGGGGCGACGAGGTGCAATTTTATATGCTACCTTAAGACCTGTTGCCTTTTCGTAAGCGGCAACGATATCGAGCACGGAATAACCCGTACCGGTGCCAACGTTAAAGTATTCAACCTCGTTGACCTGTGTAGCGCGTTCCAATGCTTTAAGATGCGCTTTTGCAAGGTCTACAACGTGAATGTAGTCACGCACGCCTGTGCCGTCGTGGGTGGGATAATCATCACCAAATACAGAAAGATAAGGCAATTGACCTGCGGCAACCTTTGCAACGTAAGGCAAGAGATTGTTGGGAATACCCTTGGGATTTTCGCCAATGAGTCCGCTCTTGTGCGCACCGATGGGATTGAAGTAACGCAGAATGGAAATACTCCAAGAATTGTCGGAAATCCAAAAATCTTTGAGAATTTTTTCAATCATCAATTTGGTTTGACCGTAAGGATTGGTTGCGGAAAGTTCAAAATCTTCACGAATCGGAACACTCTTGGGAGCACCGTAAACGGTTGCCGAAGATGAGAAAACAATGCGTTTTGCATCGTATTTTGCCATCAGCTCCAACAAATTCAAGGTGCTGAGCAGGTTGTTGTAGTAATAAAGACCGGGCAATTGCACAGATTCGCCAACCGCTTTGAGTCCTGCAAAGTGAATGGCGGAATCGATATCGGGATTTTCTTGGAATACGGCTTCAAGTGCTTTCTTATCGCACATATCGACCTCGTAAACCTTAAAATCCTTGCCGGTGATTTGCTTTATACGCTCAATAGACTTGGGAGAGCTGTTGCAATAGTTATCAACGATAATAATTTCGTATCCTGCATTCAAAAATTCTACTGCGGTGTGAGAGCCGATAAAGCCGGCACCGCCTGTAATCAAAATAGACATTTGTTTTGTTCCTTTCAAAATTGATCAATCCCAAAGACGTTCGGGATATTCGCCTGCATCAATCAGCGCGCGCAACGCGTTCTTTACACGTTCCTTATCTTCGGGGTAAGTAACCCCCTGCCATACCGATGTGGTGGGATAAACCTTTACATCACAAACACCGCTCTTTTGTTGATCATCAACAGCGGAGGGAAGATAAAACTCTGCTTTGAGAGGATTGGAACCGATGTTATCAAGGAATTGAACAAGTCCTTGCTCAAGATTGTTAAAAAACTCGGGTGTAAAACCCCAACAGTTCATAGAGACGATTGTGCTAAACGGAATATCTACCCAAGTTTCTTCGTCTTCTGCTAAATATGCGGCGCAATTTTCTTTTTTCATAATCTTGGTGCGTTCGGTAACACTCTTCAGTATACCATCTTCGCCTACTTCACATTGACCGCGAGAAACAGTACCGTTCTCTGTCAAAGTGTTGCCAACTGCAAAGCCCACCATGCAATGATGCGCTACACCATTTTCGCAATTTGCGGTTTTAAGATGTTTGCCAAGCTGCATAAATGTATCTCTTCCGTAAAAGTCATCTGCGTTGATAACGCCGAAGTTTTCTTTTACAAGATCCTTCACGCAGTAAATGGCGTGTGCAGTTCCCAAAGGCTTGGTGCGTCCATCGGGAGCAGTATAGCCTGCAGGAAGCGTATCCATTTTTTGGAACGCATAAGAAACTTCAATTTTTTCTGCAATACGGTTGCCAATGGTTTCGCGGAAGAGCTCGAGGTTTTCTTCTTTGATGATGAAAACCACTTTATCAAAGCCCGCTTTGATTGCATCGTAGATGGAAAAATCGATAATAAAATTGCCGGCATCGTTCATTGGATCGAGCTGCTTCAATCCGCCGTAGCGAGAGCCCATTCCTGCCGCAAGAATAACAAGAGTCATGGTCGTTATTCCTCCCCATAATGATATCATTATCATTATACACCTAAAGTATCACGCGGTCAAGAGGGTTTGGGAAAATTGAATAGAAATTCTCCAAAATCAAATGCAAAATTCTTGTTTTCGACGGAAAAATCTTTTTCTACCTCTATTGACAAACTTTGATTTTTGTGCTATAATTGTCTCAAACGATACAAAAGGCGGTATTTTATGGGTTTAAACAAAAAAGAAATTGAAAAAATTTTCCGCTCTCCGATTTTTCGCGATGTTGACGTTGCAAAGACGTTGGAACTTTTTGAAAGACACAATTGCAAAACCGTTTTTTTTGAAGAAGACGAAATCATACTTTCTCAGAGCAATTGCGAACGCCATGCAGGCATTTTTCTTTCGGGTGAAGCGGTGGTTACCACGGCAGATGACTCAAAAAATGCCCTTTTGCGCTTTTTGAAAACCGGTGACTTTTTTGGCATTGCAAATCTTTTTACAAATGAAGATTACGTTAGCTCCATAAAAGCAAAAAAGAAATGCAGTATCTTCTTTTTTACAGAAGAAGCCATGCGCGAGCTTTTGGAAACTGATAAAACGTTTTTATATAATTATCTTGCTTTTCTGTCGGGACGAATTTGCTATCTCAACCGCAAAATTCGCTATTTGACGGCAGGCTCTGCGGAGCGGAGGCTCGCACTTTATCTTTCCTCCTTTGGAAAAGATATTATTGAACTCGACGATTCTCTTTCCTCACTTTCGGAACTGTTGGACATTGGACGTGCATCACTCTATCGTGCATTCGACACGCTGATTGCCGACGGTTACATTCAAAAAAACGGGCGTACCATTCACTTGCTCGCGCCCGAAGCTATGAGCAAAGATTATCAATAACTCAAATACATACAAAGAAAGGAATTTCAAATTATGAAAACACGTTTACTCTCTATTTGCCTCACACTCGCTCTTCTTTTTTCGATGAGCTCCTGCTTTTTGTTTAGCAAAGTTGACAAAGGTGAAAATCCTCCCGCAGAAACGCCCACCATCAACGTTTACACACTCAACGGAACCACCGGTTTTGGTATGGCAAAGTTGATGAATGACGCCAAAGCAGGCACCACAACCGAGAAATACAATTTCTCGGTGCAAAGTGATGCATCTGTGGTTACCTCTGCTCTTTTGAACGGCAGTGCCGACATTGCCGCTCTCCCCACCAATGCCGCCGCAAACATCTACAACAAATCCGAGGGCGGTGTTGTTGTTCTCGCAGTCAACACACGCGGTTGTCTCTATCTCTTGACAAATCAAAATGCAACCGTCACCTCGTTTGAAAATTTGCGTGGCAAAACCGTTTATGTTCCCGCACAAAACCCCACTTTTATTTTCACCTACCTTTGCAAACAAAACGGACTTGAAATTGGCAAGGACATCACCATTGACTCTACTTCCTATGCACAACCAGCAGCTCTCAAAGATGCCGTTGCCGCAGGTCTTGTTGATATTGCCGTTCTCCCCGAACCCATGGTTACTATTGCAACAAACACTGCAAAGAGCGCCAATAACGGCACTGTAATTACCACTGCTATGGATTTGACCGCAGAATGGAACAAGGTTGCGACCGAAGGTTCTTTGGTACAAGGTTGCGTTGTGGTTCGCCGCGCATTCCTCGAGCAATACCCCGAGGCAGTTGAAAACTTTTTGAAGGAATACAAAGCTTCTATCGAATATCTTTCCACCAACATTGACAGCGCCGCACAAATGATTGTGGATAACGGCATCTTTACAAGCGCACCCGTAGCAAAGAAGGCTCTGCCCAACTGCAACGTATGCTTCCTTGACGGTGCCGCTATGAAGAGTGCAATGGAAACCTATCTTGGCATTTTGAGTGGCATCAATGCAGCATCTATTGGTGGAAAACTCCCCGCTGAGAACTTCTACTACATTCTCCAAGACAACAAATAAATGAAAATTCTGAAAAAAATAGGCCGCTCTCTTTTGATTGCGGCCTTTTGGATAGCTGTGTGGGCGTTTGCTGCCCATCAATTTGGAAAGCCATTGCTCTTTCCATCTCCCATCTCGGTAATAAAAACCTTGTGGGAACTGTTGCAAACCAAAACCTTTTATACGGCAACCGCAACCTCGCTGTGGAATATTTTTGGCGGTATGATCAGTGCCATTCTGTTCGCCTGTGCTTTGGTAGTGGTAACGTCAAGGGTGCGCTTTGTTCGCGATTTGATACACCCCGTAATGGCAGTGGTAAAAGCTACACCGGTAGCATCCTTTATTATTTTGATGCTACTCTTCTTGGGTCCTGTAAAGGTCCCCTCTCTGATTACGTTTTTGATTGTTCTGCCGATTGTGTGGACAAACCTTGACCAAAGCATAGCAAGTATTGATAAGCAACTCACCGAAGTTGCAAAAATATACCGTTTTTCGCTTGCTAAACGCCTACGTGTGTTGATTTTTCCGTCGGTTAAGCCTTATTTTCTTTCCGCTTGCAAAACCGCTATCGGGCTTGCATGGAAAGCAGGAGTCGCTGCTGAAATCATTGCAATGCCCCCCAACACCATTGGTACAATGATTGGTGAAGCAAAGCTTTACATTATGAGCGCCGAAATGTTCGCTTGGACGCTGACCGTTGTGCTTTTGAGCCTCATAATTGAGTTTGGTGTTTCTTATCTGTTTGCCAAATTCGATGGCATAACACCAAAAAAGGAGATAGCTTGATATGCTGAAAATGACAAATGTGAGCTTTGCATTTGAAAAGCAAAGCATTTTTGAGGACCTTTCTTTGGAATTAAAAAAAGGTGAAATTCTTGCTATTATGGGGCCATCGGGATATGGCAAAACCACGCTTTTGGGTCTTGCATCGGGGCTTCTCAAGCCAAAAAGAGGCGAAATTCTCAATTCTTTTGAAAAAATCGCCTACGTTTTTCAAGAACCAAGACTCTTTCCCTGGTTAACAGTAAAAGAAAATTTGCTTGCCGTAATGGAAGCAAAAGACGATTGTGCCAACAAGATTGTGACAGAATGCTTATCTTTGGTCGGTCTTGCGGATGCCCTTGATAAATACCCAGACGAGCTTTCGGGCGGCATGAAAATCCGCGCTTCTCTTGCACGCGCGCTCTCTTATGGCGGTGATCTTTTCCTTTTGGATGAGCCCTTTGCCGCTCTTGACGAGGATTTACGTCGCGATTTAGCAGTAAAAATCAAAGATTATCTTCGCGCTCGCGGTGCTTCAGCCATTTTGGTAACGCATAACCGCGAGGATGCCGAAATGATTGCCGATCGCATTTTCACCGTGCAAGGCCTAACCCAAACCGAGTAACTCACTCACTGTGACAAATTCGTACCCCTCTGCCAAAAGTTTTGGAATGATTTGCTCGAGTGCCTCAGGCGTTTTGCTGTTGTAGCCAATATAATCGTGCATTAAAATAATATCCCCGGCTTTGATATTTCCGAGCACCGCTTGCACAATGCAGGCGGTGCTTTTGCTATCCCAATCGCGTGTATCAAGACTCCACAAAACAAGAATATAATCATCATCCGCAAGGCACCGCTCAAGACTTGGTGTCAGTGCGCCTTGCGGTGTGCGCAAAAGATGAGGGCGGTATTCGCAAAGCTCTTCTAAAGCATCCTCGCATTTGCCGATTTCTTCAAAAATGGCTTTTTCATTAAGCGCCGCGATGTGCGGATGCGTAAAGGTATGGTTTCCCACCTCGTGCCCTGCAAGAATCACTTGTTTTGCGGCCGTTGGATAGTTGATAACGTTCTGCCCCACCATAAAAAAGGTTGCGGGAACATCGTATTTTGCAAGAATTTGAAGAATTTTAGGCGTGAGCGAGGGATGCGGACCGTCATCAAAGGTGAGCGCGATCTGCTTTTTTTCGGTCTCCACCGAACGATAAACCTTCATTTCGGCAGACGGTGAAAGTGTAAAAATGCGAACGAGAAAAAGCAGAGATAACACAAGGCTCACGGCACGTTTTGTGCATTTCATTGAGGTTCTGCTCCCGTCAACTCGTCAAGCGTGCCAAAGCGATAGCCCTGCGACTTGAGCCTTTGAATGACCTCTTGCAAAATTGACGCATTGGTGGACGATGTGGGATGCAAAAGCATCACTTCCCCATTGTGAATATTCTCAAGAATGATTTGTTTCGCCCTCTCCTCCGACATTTGCTTGTTGTTATCCCAATCGGGATAAGCAAAGCTCCAAAAGATAGTTTTATAGCCGTTTTCGTTGGCGCAAACGAGATTTTCGCGGCTGAAAGAGCCCTCGGGGGGACGATAATATTTGGACATTTCAAAACCCATATGCTCCCGATAGAGAGCTTCAAGAGTGTGCAATTCCTCTAAAAACGCCTCATTTGAAAAGGTTGACATATCCTTGTGCCGAGCGGTGTGATTGCACACCGTGTGCCCCTCATTTACCATTCTTTTTACAAGATCGGTATTCTTTACAACCAAGTTTTGCAATATAAAAAATGCGGCGGGAACGTTTTCCTCACGCAAAACATTCAGCGTTTTTTCAATATTTCCGTTTTCGTAGCCTGCATCAAAGGTTAAATAAATCACCTTTTCGTCAGCATTTGCATCGGTGTGTTGGCGGTCGATATAGTAAGCACCAAGTTCCTCGATAAATGCAAGCTCTGCACCAAGGCTTGGTTGCTTGTGATCTTTGACGTGCACACAATACCAACGAAAGCCTCCGTGAGCGGCAGATACCCCTAAAACCGACGCGCATAAGAGAGACAAAACAACAAAAAATAATAACACCGTTTTCTTCATAAAACAGCCTCCTTTTATCATTTTGATAAAAGTTTGCGCCATTTGCCGTTGAAGAAAACGGTGTAATTTTTTGAAGGTTTACCACCTTGTCATATTTCTTTCAAACTTTTTTGTGTATGCTTGCTTCATTTCTTCCTCGGTGATGCCGTAGCAAAGCATTACATCGTTGAAATACATCAGCACGTCTGCCATTTCTTCGACGAGGTCGTGGCGAATGTTTTCATCTGTACAAGCAACCTCGCCACCGTTTTTCTTAACGATGTCAATCACTTCTCCAATTTCGCCAATCATCCAAAGCAGCTTATTTTTCCCGATTTCGGGGCAAATCGGCTCCCATTTGTGCTTGTATTTCTCTTGCAGAGCCTTTTGCATCTCTTGCATCTCGCTCATTGTAAATTGTTGCATTTTGATTTTCCTCACAACGTTATTTTGTTCTTGTGGTTCCCCACTCACTAATGGAAATCTCGCCCTCGGGCGTGATGCGCAAAACGACGCGCATCGGCACAATAGCATCACTGCCAACGTCGCGACGCAAAGAACCGTCGTTTTGATAAAGCTTGTACAAAAGGTAATAGGTTGCGGTGCGCTCACCGTTGGCGGCTTCTTCCGCGCCCATAAAGCGAATTTCCGCTTCGTAAATCATTTGTTGCGAAAAAGCGGTTTGCTGTTTGTGATTTTTGTAATAAATCTCGTTGAAGCAGTTGTTGTAAGCCTCAATATCAGCGTGCATCATAATCTCTAAAAAGTCACGCAAATAAAGCACTTCCGGGCTAAATTCATCCTCGCGCCCTGCATCAATAGAGGTTGTACGGCCAAGTCCGTCCGGATCTTCACAATACATAATAACATCGGGGCGTTTATCCAAATACTCCGCATACGCAAAAATATCACCTGAATAGGTGGGATAAAAGTAATTGTCGGGCAGTGAAAATGCTTCCTCGTTTTTTGCTTGGCAGGCTTGCACAATCAAAAGGATGGCTACCAACACTGCCACAACACCAACGGCGATTGCCAACACAATCAGCAGTTTTTTGCGCATTTTTTTGTTTTGTTCTGCAATGGTTTGCAGTTTGCTCTCTTGGTTGATAGGTTGCTCGTTCATCGAAATACTCCTTGCTTTTGGAACTTGATTTCTACGGTCTATTATAGCACACAAGCGGCGCGTTGTCAATTACAAATAGAAAATGCACCCATCAAAAGACGTTTTTTATATAATATTTTCGAGAAAATATAATATAAGTTATTGCACTTTTGCTTTTTGTGTGGTATAATATAAGGTGATTTTTCTCGAAAGGACGAACCCTTATGAAATACCTTGTATTGATTCCTGACGGTATGGCCGATGTAAAAATAGAACAACTTGGCGGCAAAACCCCTATGCAGGCGGCAAATAAGCCCACTATGGATGCGCTCGCAAAGAAATCCTTTGTTGGTACTGTCTCCAACGTGCCAAACGGCATGGTACCCGAAAGCGACACGGCAAACATGGCAATCCTCTCTTTTGACCCAAAGGTTTATTCCAAGGGTCGCTCCCCTTTGGAAGCCATGAGCATGGGATTGGATATGCAACCCGATGAAACAGCCTATCGTTGCAACGTGGTAACCCTCTCCGATGACGGTGACTATGACGAAAAAATTATTCTCGACCACAGTGCCGACGAAATCACCACTGCCGAAGCGGATGAACTTATCAAGGCACTCGAAGCCGAGCTTGGCAACGAGAACAGACACTTCTACACAGGCGTCAGCTATCGCCACTGCCTGCTTTGGAAGAATGGCGATGATAAATATCCCTTTATGCGTCCGCACGATATTCTCGGCAAGAACATCAAAGAATATCTTCCCAAAGCCGAAAACGGCGGTGCGGAGTTTTACGATTTGATGCGCAAGAGCTTTGATATTCTCAATCATCACCCCGTAAACGAAGCAAGACGCGCGCGCGGTCTCAAGCCTGCAAACTCTGCTTGGCTTTGGAGCCCCGGCAAAAAGCCGCAACTGCCCAACT
>JAZOMJ010000070.1:0-4336 GCA_045653865.1 Eubacteriales bacterium | reverse complement strand
GTGTCGATATCGAGAACGTGACCTACACTGCCACGTACGGGGTTCTTACTGCGGTTAACCGCAATAATGGGTGCACACTCGGTAATGCCGTAACCGTTGAGGGTAGAAATACCAATTGCTTCAAAGAAGTTGAGAATTTCGGGATTGATGGGAGCACCACCGGAAATGATCATTTTTACCTTGCCGCCGAATGCTGCGCGAATTTCGCCAAACAGCTTTGCGCGAACATCGATGCCAACCTTGAGCATGCCGTTGCTGACCTTGATCATACGGGCAACAAGCTTTTCTTTCTTCTTTTCCTTGAGGTTTGCCATAATGCGGCGGTAGAAGGTTTCAAGATACAAAGGAACGATAACGAGGTGCTCGGGTTCTTGCTCCTTGAGCTCTTTTGCTACGTAGCGCAAGCCACCGGAAATATAAATTTCGGAACCGATCATCATATGACCGATGAGCATTACGGAAGAACCAAAGGTGTGGTGAGGAGGCAGAACGCCTACAGTCTTTTTACCAAAGTCCATATAAGGAATAACCGCGCAAAGGTCGGTAAGAATTGCATTTTGAGAAAGCATTACGCCCTTGCCTTTGCCGGTGGTGCCGGAGGTGAATACCAACAGAGCCATGGTGTGGGGATCAATGGGAGCGTTAAAATATGCATTGGGATCGGCTGCAAACTTTGCTCTGCCCTTTTCGGTAAGAGAAGCAATCGTTACGTCACCATCCTTGCCGCCAAGATAAACGGTGGGAGTTGCAAAGGATACCTTGCTCTCGATAACAGCTGCCTTTTCCTTCAGATCAGCATCACAGAACAGGAACTGTGCCTCTGCACGTTCCACGGTTGCAGCAAGATCCTCAGCTTGCCAGTCGCGGTCAAGAGGAATCAGTACGCCACCGATAGAAAGCATTGCATAATAGGTCAGTGCCCATTCATAGGAAAGCTTGCCGATAATCACACAGTGACGGCCCGCACAACCCATTGCCAAAAATTCGCTTGCAAGTGCGCGTACGTCCTCGCGGAACTCAATAAAGGTCTTGTTAACAATATCAGCACGGGGGTTGGGACGGAAAGAGTAGATTGTATCATTGCCGTAGTATTCTGCGCCCCATTCTACAAGTGCTCTCACATTTTCAAATTTTCTGGGCTCATGCAGCATATCTTTATTCATAGTGAAAATTCCTTTCAGAAATCAATTTATAAATTTATTTTCGTGTTCAAAATAGAATCAAAATCAGTTGCTCGCCTCGGGAACATTCCGCAAGCCATCCAAAATGATGCTAAAACTGTATTTGCAGTTCTTTACGGCTTCTTCCTTGGGCATTCCTCTGCCTACCGCATCGGCGTTGTAACCGCGCCAAAAACACCAAAGAGAATAACTTAAAACGTCAATATCCGCATCTGCCCTGACATATCGCTTCTCTTTTGCGTAGGCAAACATTTGCTTAATGGTGCTCATCCACCACTTGTAATTGCTTTGGGAACGGGAGTCATTTTCGAACATATAGTGGTTGAATTGCTTTTTGAGATCGTAGGAACTAATCAGCGTGTTGGCGACCATATCGGTGACGCGCTCAAAAAATTCTTCTTGGCTTTCGCTTTCCCATGAAGCGCTTGCGCGTATTTTTTCGCTTACCTTTTGATAAACAATACCAAGTACCTCGTCAACATTGCGAAAGCGATTATAGAACACGCGATTTGTAATGCCAAGTTCCAAAAGAATCTTGCGTACATTGACAGTGTGTGCACCGTTGGTCATTGCCATTCGTTCGGCAACTTCAATAATACGTTCGGACATTTCATCCACAATCAATCCGTTTTGTGAAACAGCCACAAATTCACCTTCCTTTCAGCACACAGTGTGTTCATTATAGCACACTGTGTGCCAATTGTCAATAGTTTCCGTTCAATTGTTAACAACCAGTTCACAAACGGGGCTGATTTTGGAGAATTTTTGTAAACTTTTTGCCCTTTGGTTGCATTTTTGGGAAAAATAGAGTATGATAATAGATAGAAACACAGAAAGGAAGAATCTTTATGAACACCTTTGAACACGTAGCCGCCAAAGACGTTGATGCCGTTTTTAACCGCATTGACAAACAATGGATGCTGATTAGCGCCACCGACGGCGAGCAAACCAACACCATGACCGCCTCTTGGGGAGCGATGGGCATTCTTTGGCACAAACCCATTGCCATTTGCTTTATTCGTCCGCAACGCCACACCTATAGCATTACCGAAAAAAGCGATTATCTTTCGCTTGCCTTTCTTGGTGAAGAATACCGCGATGCACTTGTTTTTTGCGGTCGCAACAGCGGTCGCGATGGCGACAAATTCTTGCAATCGGGCTTGACCTGCACCTACACCGATGGCGGTGTTCCCTATCCCGCTGAAGCTGAGATGGTAATGATTTGTCGCAAGATGTATGCAGATGACATCAAAAAAGCATCCTTTATTGACAAAGAGGTGCTCAAGCACTACCCCATTGATGATTTTCATCGTGTTTACATTTGCGAAATTGAAGATGTTCTCGTAAAAAAATAATTGTTTAAAAAGCGCGGCAAATATTGACATTTGTCGCGCTTTGTGCTACAATATTCCTATTCAAATATCTATCCCTGATAGATAAATATAAGGAGACCAAAAATGACGAAAGACGCACAAAGAAAATTGATATATACCGCCATGTTTGCCGCAGTTGTTGTGGTTCTGCAAACATTTGTTTCCATTCCCGTTGGTACTTTCACCATCACACTCACGCTTGTTCCCGTTATGCTGGGAGCCATTTTGTTTGGCCCTGCCTCGGGTGCTATTTTGGGCGGTGTGTTTGGCATAGTGGTTGCCATTCAAGTTATTACGGGTGCGGCAGGACCTGCCAGCACAACCATGCTTTTGCAAGCGCCTGTAGTTACAGTGGTGCTCTGCATTCTCAAAGGCGTTGCCGCAGGATGGGTTTCGGGCTTGGTTTATCAAGCAATTATGAAATTGCAAAAGCCTCAACTTGCCGTTATTCTTTCGGCAGTTGCCTGCCCCATTGTCAACACCGGCATCTTTTGCCTTGGTTTGACCGTTTTTTATAACAATCTGCTCAACGAGTGGGCGATTGCGGGCGAATTTGCAAACGCAATCACATTTATCTTTCTTGGTTTGATTGGTTTAAACTTTGTAATAGAATTTACCGTAAACGTATTGCTCATTCCCGTGGCTTTGCGTATGATGAAAATTGTAAAAAGATTGATGTAACATGAAATCCAAACTTTCTTTCACCACACAAAAAATCGCCTATTTTTTAGCGGCGGTTTACTTTACAAGCTATTGTATGCGTGTCAACCTTGCCGTAATGCTTGTAAAAATTTGCAGCGAGATGCAAGTAGAAAAATCAGCTCTTGCCATCGTTATCACAGGTCTTACCATCGCCTACGGCACAGGGCAAGTCGTCAGTGGCTTTCTTGGTGACCGTTTTCAACCAAAGCACATCATTCCCGCAGGGTTGATGCTTGCCGTTTTGTGCAACGTGGGTATCTTCTTCTCTTCCACCATTCCTGCAATGGCAGTGATTTGGAGCATCAACGGCTTTGCGCACGCGCTTTTGTGGCCGCCTATTGTTCGTTTGATGTCAACCTATCTGCCTGCCGAGGACTATAGCTTTGCCGCAGTACGCGTCAATCAAGGCTCGTCGATTGCTACCCTGTCTCTCTATTTATTCTGTCCGCTCCTTTTGGGCGTGATGGAATGGCGCACCATTATGCTTTTGTGTGCCGCGTGGGGCGCCGTTATGGTGGTTTTGTGGTTTGCTTTTTATCCTCGAGTATTCAAAGAGGAATACATACAAACCGAGAAAGCAGAATCCCCTGCTCCCGACTCCAAAGCAAACAGAATTCCCATTCCGCTCTACCTGTTCGGAGCCATTGCCCTGATTATGCCGGGCATTATGCTGCAAGGCATGCTGCGCGACGGTGTTACCAACTGGATGCCATCATTTCTTTTGGAAACCTTTCATTTGAGCGAAGAAAACTCGATTGTTTCAACGGTTGTTTTGGCAATTTTTACAATGATTAGTTATTCGGCATTCAGCGTTTTGCAAAAGAGATTTTTTAAGAACGAGGTCACTTGTGCATCCGCAATTTTTGCAGGATCGGCAATTGTTTGTGTCTTGTTGTTTGTGATGAACACGTTTTTCCCGAATGCGGCACTCATTCCCTCTCTTATTTTGATGGCGCTGACCGTTGCCGCAATGCACGGCATCAATTTGATGCTGATTTCCATTGTTCCGCGCAGATTTGCGGTGTTTGGAAAGGTGTCGACCTATTCGGGCATTCTCAATGCCTCAACCTATGTGGGTGC
>JAZOMJ010000069.1:0-14292 GCA_045653865.1 Eubacteriales bacterium | reverse complement strand
ATTAACGGCTATATTGGTATGGATTTCACCACCGCTGACGGTAAGTGTACCACCACCCATATAAATACCACCGCCATCACGTGTTGCGGTATTGGTATCGATCGCACCCTCGGTCATCGTCATATCACCGTTGGTGATGTAAACGCCTGCACCGTCGGTTGCTTCGTTTTCGTAGATGCGTCCGCCGCTAACCTCGTGCGTACCACCGCCCATATAGGCAGCACCGCCGTTTTGGGTTGCTGTGTTGTTATCAATCGCACCACCGTCCATCGTCATTTTACCATTCTTCAGGAAAATGCCTGCACCGTCGGTTGCACTGTTTTCGTAGATGCGTCCGCCACTGACGTTGAGTGTACCGCCACCCATATAGATACCACCGCCATTTACCGAGGTACTACTGCTGATTTCGCCACCGCTGATGTTCAACGTACCGCCGGCGAGATACACTGCACCACCGTTCTGTTCAGAGGAACAATCTTGAATAATTCCCGTGCCGGAGAGGTTCACCTCACCTGCAGTCATATAAACTGCGCCGCCATTTTTAGCAAACGAGGAGCGAATGGTTCCGCCGGAGATGTTACATTCACCGTTGTTGATATGAATTGCACCACCGGTTGCCGTTGCAACGCCATCTTCAATCAGACCTCCGGTCATATTGAACGTACCTTTACGAATACAAACACTACCGCCATCGGGACGTGTACCGCCGTGTATCCATGCGCCTTCTTCTACGTTACAAGTACCATTATTCATGTAAACATATCCGTTCAACTCACCGCCCGAGAAAGTAGCGGTTAATTCGTTGAGCAGACGGAAGTTCCCTTCGATTTTACCACCGGAAAAGCTAAAGTTAGGCGCTTTGCCTCCCGTGTTGTAAACGGTAGAAAGATTTCCGCGAATGGTACCACCTGTCATAACAAATTGACTCTGGAACCCGATAATGACGTTTGCATTATCATAGTTTCCATTTTCCGCCTTGGTGTTATAACTCGAGTTAGGGTCGGTATTGTTCAATTCAACAAGTCCGCCACTCATGGTCAAGTAACCGGAAAGCGACAAACCACCGCCAAATGCGCCGGCATAGTTGCCTACAACTGTACCACCGCTCATTTCAATCGATCCACCATATACGGCACCGCCGGCACGAGTAGAACTGTTGCCTACCAACGTTCCGCCTTGCAGATAAAGTCGGTAAGATTTTGCCGTATCGTTAGCACCCATTTTGATAGCGCCACCACCGCTTGAACCACTACTGGCAGCGGTTTTATCTCTACCGCCGGTTACAATACCGCCTTTGATAAATCTGTAGCGGGAAGAATCCGAACTATCTATCGGTTCTTCCGTCAACATAATCCAAGGACCGTCACTCTTGACTTCAAACCAGCGACCACCGGCTTCCGGTTGACTGTCTATAAGTGTGAGATAACCATTGTTGGTAATAACCGTGCCGTTTCCAGTACCTTCTAAAACGTGACCATTCAAATCGATGGTAACAGCATTGGCAGCACCTTTTTTAACGGAGATATTCTTTTTCAATTTGATATCTTCGTTTAAGATGTAATGTCCTGCCGACAATTCACCACCGGCATTCGTCAGGGGCTTCCAAGTTATATTATCATCTGCGGCGAAAACTTGCACGACAAAAGGAGTAGCACAGGCAAATAATGCTACCACTAAAAGCAACGCAAACAAACGCATGAATATTCTATTTTCACGGTATGTCCCTTTTGTCATATTAACTCCTTTATGTTTGCCCTTTCCTCTTTTTTAGGAAAGCGTTTTGATTTCTGCCTCGATTTCACCTAACATAACGGTAAAATCAGTGGCGGTAAAGTCATCACCCAAATCCTTTTTGAAGAAACGGTAGTTGTGCGATGTGTATTTGGGATATGCGACCTCAAAGGTCTTGGGGGTGTTTTGAACACTTGCCATTCCTGACCAAGTATTGTCCGGCGTGAGCCCTTCGGGAAACGTGATTGCAACGTCGCCCTCGAGGTCTCTTGTCCACACAGTAAGAATCACGTATTCGTTGGTGGATTCCAAATATTTATAGAGCTTTTGTTCGGTTGCCTGCACCGTAAAGGTTGCCTGCAACGTTTGACGGAAACCCGACTCGCCAATCGCTACCACGCGGTAAGAATATCCGCTTTTGAGGTTGGAAAGTGTAATGGGGGCTTCATTAGCCGCACCTTTGTCGATTTTACCTGCGTTTTGGGAAAGAGTTGCACTCGTATCGGAGGGATCGGTTAAACACTCAACGGTGAGCGAAAAATTGATATCGTCATCCGAAAAACGAAACTCATCCGCATAGTTGCGCAACGCAAACACAACGCTTGTAACATCGCTGCCGAGGGTATATTCAGTTCCTGTGGCAGTGAGATAATCACTTTCAAAATAAAAATTCGGCGAGCTTGCAACAATGTCCGCATCTCTGTTGTGAACATATTTTGCATATAACGCGCCGCTTATCAAAATAGAAGTCAGAGAGAGGACGCAGATCGACGCGATTAAAATGCGTTTATCCGATAACAGTGCTTTTAGGAGTGTTTGCAGTTTCTTTTTCATAAACCCTGTTGCTCGGTCTTGGTCGACCTGCTATCCTTTCTTTAGTCTCGTTGTGTTACCGTAAAATCCCAACGGAGCAAATCTGTTTTGCCCGCGTATTCGGGAGAAATATCGGCATCACTATTGCCCCAAGTAACACTTACGGTAATGATTTCGGTGGCACCAATGGCAATGAATGGATCGCCATCGGAAGACGTGATGCTGATTTGTAATGGGAGGTTGCCTGTTTGGTTAACAACTTCAAAGATGTATTCTACCGCAACCTCACTGTTGTTTTTGACTTCAATAACACTTGTGTGCGTTTCGCCCGGTTTGATACGTAAGCTATCGTTGTGTTGAAAGCCCATCAAATCGCTTTCAATAGAGAACTTTGCAACACGTGCGCCCTCTCCTGCAGGTGAGGAACTTGCATAACGCGCATAAATTCCCGAGACAAGATTGAGCGTGATAACCAGCAAGAACAAAAGTCCGATGGCAATATAAAAGAAGATGGGCGCTCCCGTATTTGATTTTTTAATAGGAACCACCGCCCTTCTCTTTTGTGTCAAGTGTTTATTCCTGATTTTCGCTTTGTGTAGTATCGTTTTGGGAAGATTCTGTAGTGGATTTTTCTTCTTGTGATACACTCTTTAGGCGAGATATCTCACGGCGAATTTCCTCCACCGCTTGGTCATGCTCCTGTTCTTCACGCTTTGTTTGACGTGCCCACGAATACCAAAGCAAAAAGATTGCCGCGGCAAGAATGAGAAGCTGACCGCCAAGGGTTTTCATAAGAAAAACCAAAAAACCAATTTTGGGCAAGCAAAAGACTACCTTACCTTTGATATCGCGCAAGCGAATAGGGGCATCTTTGCCTGTGTTGGCGCACCCCTGCGTTACTGCCATTTCTTCTTGTTCATCAATAGAAATGATTTCGTGCACGACCAAAATTTTGCCGGATTGAAAAACTACAACATCCCCAACTGCATAGCTTGATTCTTGCTTGACGATGATGAGATCGTCGATGGAGAGTTTGGGCTCCATACTGCCCGAGGATACTACGCCAACACCGTAGCCAAACGGCATTGGCATTTGATTGCCGCCAATCACGGTGGCAAATAACAAGTATATGCTAACTCCAAGTACAATGCCGAGCACAACAAGGGTGAGAATGCGCCCCACACCGTACTTTTGATTTGTTTTCTGATTCATTGTTCGTTTGCGTACATTTTTCGTTGGAAAAATGCCCTTTTTATTACCATTTTTGCAAACGCTTGTTCATAAGCCAAGCGATGTAGAAGATAAGAATTGCCGCATTGATGAATAGCATAATCATCCACAGCCAGCGGATTGTTCCGCCGTATTCCTTTGTGCCTTCTACCTCAATGGGAATACCGCCTTTTGCCTCGGGCTCAACGTGCTCCTCGGCGTAGGTGTTAATGCCCATTGTAAGGGTGACGCCTTTTTCGGAGGACGTGTCACCGTACATTGTATCCAACTCGTCGTTGCCGCCTTCAAATCGCCATTGAAGCTCGAGCGTGAATGTCTCATAGGAGAATGCTCCCAAAAGACTGACGTGTTGGGAAAGAATTGCTTTGGAAACGTTGACCCATTCGTCCTCGTCACCAATGAGATAGTCTCCGCTCTGCGTTTTGAGGCGCACTTCGAGAGGAAACTCATAATTTTTTTGCTTTTCACCGCCAATTTTGAGGGTGAAATCGATATCTGTTTGATAAAGAACAGCCATATTGCCGCTGTTGTGCATTGAAAACTGATAGGAAGTTACAACACCGGGAGCAATAAGTGCGGTGCCATCTTGCGACACCACCGTGGGGTGCTCGGTTCCATTTGCATAGGACGATTGAAAAATGTGAACGTCCTTGCCGGCTTCCCACTTTTTGTTTTCACCGTCGCCCACGTTTACCTCGGGGTTTTTGCCAACGATGAAAAGAACATCCATATCTTCGGGGAGATAATTACCAACGCGCAGTGCAATAATGCCGAGCGTCATTAAAAGCAGGATAAAAACAATGTTGACCATGAGCATAATCCAAACCCATTGACGGCGGTTGCCGCTGTTGGACTTGACTGCGGGAGCTGTTTGGGGAGCGATTTCGGTTGCGGTCTCGGGAGCGACATCAGGCGTTGCCTGTGGCTCGTTTTGAGATTCGTTTTCGGAATTTCGCATTTGTTCCTCTGCCATTATTGCACCTCCTTGTTCTTATTTTTGGGGAAAGAAATAAAACTTTTTTAGAGAGTCCCCCCACCCTGCCACGTTAGGGGCAGGGGGAGCTTCTTGCACCTGTTATAGGTGTGATGAAAAGTGTGTGGGGTAGATTAGTTTACTTGTTCAACGGTTACGGAGATACCAAATGCAACTTCGAGGTTTGCATAAACGGTGGTATCACCACTCTTTGTAGAGGTAGCTTGACCGTTGGCAACAGTAAGAGCATAATAATTGCTACCACTAAGGACAACAACGTTAGTAGCACCTGCAGCTAAGTTACCAAGAATGGTATCCTTCTTATCTGCATCGGTAATTGTACCAGCTGCACCACCAAAATCCCATGCCCAAGTCAAAGTATACTTTGCATCGATTTCAGCATTTGCAACACCGTTGAGGGCATCTGCATTCAAGCCATTGATAATTGCCGCTGCAACAAGTTTCAAATCTTTTTGTGTAGCAATATCAGCGGGTTTCTTTGCGGTGCCACTTGCTACCACTGTCCAAGTAATGGGGAAATACTTATCTTCTGTAACTTCAATACCATCATGCAAATCGTAGTATGTTTCAGTGGAATCATACGAGGTAGCTTTAGTATAGAAGGTGTCTGCAGGATCCGTATCATCCAAGATGTAATATTTAGTAACATCGGTTGCATTATTCACACCGTAAACAGGAACCATAACACCGTAGGTTGCTTTTGTAAGATAGATATCTTCAATATCATCTGCATTTGCAACAGAGTCACTATTGATATCTGTGTAAGCAGCAATCACATCGTATTGAACTTCCGGATCGCCAGAAATAGCAACTTGGAAACCAACTGTATTCTTAGTACCGGGAGCAACAATGCTATCGGTGCCATTGAAAGCAGAAACGCTGGTAGAAGTTGCTGCGGTAATTTTGTCTGCAGTATCAGCTGCGGAATATTTCTCATAATCCGTACCAAACAGTGTACCGCTGGTAGCTACGGTGATGCCCCACTTTGCAACACGAGCGGTGTCCTCTGCTCTGTCTGCAGTTACGTACTTTGCAAAAGTTGTGCCGATCATGCAGGTGGATGCAAGAGCAAGAATCAGCATCAGGGATGCAACTTTCATCATCAAATTCTTTTTCATAATAATTTTCTCCTTTTGAGAATTGAATTTTCCCCTCTTTGGGGTTTTATCTACTCATCTCGCCATCGTGGCTTGGGCGAAAAGAATATTCGGTAGTGATTGACGCTTATGCGTCGGTGTTGGAAGTCTGTTCGGACTTCTCCTCGATTGCGGCTTCAACCTTTTCTTCCTCGGCTTTTACTGCCTCGGGAGCGGTCTCTTTTTGTCCTTGTGCCGCCTTGAGTGCCTCAAGTTCTGCCTTGAGAGCATCGATGTCGCCTTGCTTTTTGTTGTCGCTCTTGCGGCGGCGGAGCACCTCAACCAAAATGAGTGCCGCTACAGGCAACAAAACGCAAACAATGAGACCAAGTGTGGATTGCATAAACAGAATGATACTGCCTACAAAAGGAATACGAGCACCTTCGTTCCATTTACCAATCAAATTTTCTGCGGGAACCGGCTCTTTATCGGCGAGATTGTTGTTGTCACCTGCGGTGTAGAACATCTTTTTGCCGGTCTTTTCATTTACCACTACGCTCTCAATACGGTGCGTAACAACGGAGGATGCACTACTCGCGGGGTCAAAGAAAGAAATAACGTCGCCAACGTCAAGGTCCTCGGCATCTGCCTTTTGGCAAATGATAAGGTCTCCGGACATGATGGCGGGCTCCATCGACTCGGTGAGTACGATAAGAGGGATGTACTTGCCAAAGCTGGGGACTTCGTCCTCGTGAATCATGCTTTGAATGATGAGCGTGCAGTTAACGATGAGCACGGGAACCAACAATACACAAATCACAATGCCTACAATGTTGAGAGCACCTATGGGTTGGCGTTCTTTTTGTTCGCCATCCTTTTGGACTTTTTTAGATTTGAAAAGTTCTTTAAGCTTATTCAGCATTTTTAATTTCCTGCGTCTTTCCTCAAAATTTGCAATTAGATCAACAATTCTGCCTCGGCGGCGGCTTGTGCATCGGCAGCTGCCTGCTTGCGCTTTTCTCTGCGCTTTTCTTTGGCTAACTGCTTTTTGTATTCCTTATCCTCGGCAATTTGCGTGCAAACAAGGTCGATACCCTCTTTTACAGCGTCGATAGCATCTGCATCCGAAACACGCAAAACAGTTGCGGATTGCTTCATACGTACGTTGCTTGCGTTTGCATAATTGAGCACTTCGCGGTCGATAAAGTTGAACTCGCAAACAATTTCGCCTCTCTTGATCATAATGCGTACAACACGGTAAGCACCAATTTTATAATCATAGGAAGCAGTATGCTTGATTTCCTTAACGCCCTCTTTGGAGAGTGCATGCTGGATGATGTCATTGAAGCATACCTTGAGTTCGTAAGCAAGAGCCGCGTATTTATCCTCGATTGTAAGAACGTTTGTGTTGAAACTAACGTCGGTATCGGGTTCTTCAACGGTCTCCTCTTTTTCGGGTTCGGGTTCGGGATCAACGGGTTTGACCTCGACGGCGGGTTCTGCAACAACCGGAACTGCTTTTGCATCTTCCGCTTCTTGCAGCTTTTGCTGACGGAGCCATTCTCTTTCTTCACGTTCTCTCTCTCTTCTTGCTTTTGCGTTCTCGCTGATGATATCGCGCACGATAACAACAACTGCGAACAAGCAAAGAGCGCACAAGAACAACATGAAGACTACGATTACTGTTTGCAACATACCTTCTAACATTTTTCTGTTCTCCTTTGATGTTTTTTGTTGCTGGAAAAGAAAAACCGTACAAAACGAGCAAAACACGTGTTGTACGGCACAAGTTATTGCTCACGGCAACGTACGGACAGTTTTTGGACAAAGCCAACCTTTGTACCGTAGGGCCTGCGTGAATTTGATACCCATTTCCTGCGTGCCGCCTTATTTTCCCGCGAGGGTACTTTCTTCGGCATCACAGCGTTGCATGCACATTATAGCATGTCTTACTCTTTTTTCTTTCTTTTTGAACGAAATGCAGATTTTGGTGCATGAACGGTAAGTTTTTGCATAAAAAAACGGCTACGCTCTTGAAAAACGGTGACAAATATGATATAATAACCTCAGAAGACAGCATCTAAAGGAGGTTTTATATATGAGAATTGCCATTTGTGATGACGATAGCTCGCAGTTGAAACTGACAGGAAAATTGATTGAGGAGTGGGCTCAACAAAAAAATGCAAACGTAAACCTGTTCCCTTTTCCAAACGGTGACAAATTGATTCAAGCGCATGAGAAATCTCCGTTTGATTTGCTTTTTTTAGACATCTTTATGCCGGGGATGAACGGAATGGACGTTGCCCACGAAATTCGCTGCAATGATAAAAATTCAAATATCATTTTTTTAACGTCTACCCCCGACTTTGCAATAGAATCCTACTCGGTATCTGCCAAAAACTATTTGCTCAAGCCCTTGCGCAAAGAGGCACTTTGGGATGCCTTGGATAAAATTTGGGAGGAGACATTTCGTGTGCGTAAAAGCATTGTGGTTAAAACCGCAGGCGCTTTTCAACGCATCTTTTTGGATGAGATCGAATTCATTGAAGCCCTCAACCGCGGCACTGCCTTCGCTCTTTCAAGCGGTCAAAGTGTGCAGACATCTCGTCCTTTTCACGAATTTGAACCCGAATTGCTCGAAGAACCCGACTTTTTCAAGTGTCACCGCAGCTATATCATCAATATGATGCACATCGACACTTACGCGAAAACCGAAATCAAAACGCTCTCGGGCGTTCGCATTCCCATCTCTCGAAACAGTTCATCTGCTTTTGAAGAGGTCTACTTCACCAGAATGTTTGGAAAAATGGAGGACGGACTATGATTTGGGAGAACATTTTGTTTAATGCTGTATATACTTTAGTTCTCGTTTTTGGAATTTTAATGACAATTTTCTTCTCGGGCATACAACTCAACCGAAAGAATTTGCTCCTTTCACTCATCCCCGTTGTATTTTGCAGTACGTTGCAAATCATCGCGCACAACTTTTTGCACGCTGATACGGTTTGGACCCTCTATCCCCTTATGGTACATCTGCCCACTTTTTTGATGCTGACACTTTATTGGAAGCGTCGCGTACTGACATCTATTGCCGCCATCACAACGGCATATTTGTGCTGTCATCCGCCAAAGTGGATTGCTCTTGCGGTTGAAATCATCACCGAAGATAAAATAACCTCTCAAATGGCTCACCTGATTTTAATGGTGGTTTTGGGTGTGGTTAGCATCAAGTATTTCGCTCCGCACATCTCACAATTGTTTAACCGTTCCCCGCTCAATGTGGCTGTTTTTTCGGTTGTCCCCGTCGCCTTCTATTGGTTTGATTACCTCACCAGTGCTTGGCCTGCCTTCTGGGAAGAATATGCGCAACTTACCTCCGATTTTTTACCGTTTATTCTTTGCATTGGCTATTTTATGTTCCTGATGTTTTACCAACAAATGCAGGAACACGCTGAAAACGCAGAACGTACACAACAGATGCTTCGCTTTCAATATGAACAACGTGAAAAGGAATATGCCGCCATTAAGCAACGCGAATATGAAATTCACCTGATGCGTCACGATATGCGATTGCATTTGAACAATCTTGCCCTTTGCTTGGAGAATAAGGACGTTCAATCGGCGCAAAACATTGTCTCGGGTTTGACCTCAACTCTCGATCGTCAAAAAATCAAACATTACACCGAGCATACCATTATCAATTACATTCTTTCTGACTTTGAAGAAAAAGCAAAGGAAAAGGAAGTTCGCTTTGACGTTAGCGTTAACCTCCCCCACATCGAGTTGGACGAAATGCGTTTTTCCGCAATTCTTTCCAACGCCATCGAAAATGCTTTGAATGCACAAGATGACGTTCCGCAAGTCAATCGATATGTGCGCATCCTGCTGAAATACAGCAACGGCAAATTGCTGTTTTCGGTATCCAATCCCTTTGTCAAGGCACCTGTCTTTTCGGATGGTTTGCCGATCAACAACGCTCCGGGACACGGCTACGGCACACAGAGTATTCGCTATTTGACAGAATATCTTGGCGGCAAATGTCACTTTTCCGCAAAGAACGGCGTTTTCCACGTCCGCGTAATCATTTAATAAAACCAAAGCCCTCACCAAATTGTAGTGAGGGCTTTTGTAAAATATGAGATAATAATACAAAAAAATGCAAAACATCTTGATTTTTTCAAACAAAAGTGCTACAATATTGAGTATCAAAACAATGGAGGAATAACATGTCTATGAAAAAAACAATCTGTTTACTGTTGTCTTTGTTTATGATACTGGCAACACTTACATCCTGTAATCTCCTGTCTTCTGATTCGAATGAAACAGAAAGCACAACAGTTGATACAAGCGACAAAAATACCGTATCGACTACGGAACCTCAGCCGCAGGCAACCACGCCGCTTGAAACTCCTCCGGAATCGGGCAATCAACCCACAGGTACAACTCCTGAAGCGACTACTCCGGAAACCACAACTCCCGAGACTACAACTCCCGAAGTAACAACTCCCGAGACTACAACTCCGGGATCGGGAATCACACCTCCCGCACCCGAAATCAACTACGGCACGCTGAACGCTCCTGTAAGCACTACCTATGCGCATAACGTATGTGCAAACCTTGCAGACGGAGAGAGTTCTATGCAACCTTTCTACGTAAAGGGAAAGGTAACCGCGATTGGCGAGGCGAAAAACTTCTACAAGAACGTTTATTTCACCGATGGAACAACCGAAATGCTCATCTACACCATCAATATGGGCGATGGCATCACCGGCTTCTCTGTTGGCGACACCATCACAGCATACGGTTACATCAAAAACTACCAAGGCACCATCGAAATGGCGACCTATAACTCCTCGGTTTACGTTTACGTTGTAAAGGTTGAATCTACCGGTGGCAACCAAGGTGGTGAGCAAGGCGGCAACACATCCGGTCATCTTTATACCGACTTTACCGATGAGGAAAAGACACTCTTCAACAACACCGTAGGGCTCGTCATTCCCTTTATCCCGAATGATGAATACTACGTAGAAGAATACGAGTATGAAAATGAAGTGGGCATCAGCTTTTATACCTTTGGAAACACGCAGGCAGAATTTGATGCATACCGTGCGCTCTTCTCTTCCTATCAAAACGATGGCACTAACGTAGATGAATACGGCGACACTTGGTATTTTTACTCCAAGAATGGCGTCTATGTTGATATGTCTTTCTATTATTACGAAGGTGCATACGTTGTAGATATGTACATCTACGTTGAGAGTGACAACGATAATACAGGCGATGGAAATGACCCCATTGAACCCGATGAAATCAACTACGGCACGCTGAATGCTCCTGTAAGTACCACCTATGCGCATAACGTATGTGCTAACCTTGCAAACAATGAGAGTTCCGCGAACCCCTTCTACGTAAAGGGTACCGTTACCGCGATTGGCGAGGCGAAAAACTTCTACAAGAACGTTTATTTCACCGACGGCACAACCGAAATGCTTATCTACACCATCAATATGAGCGATGGCATCACCGGCTTCTCTGTTGGCGACACCATTACGGCATACGGTTACATCAAAAACTACCAAGGCACCATCGAAATGGCGACCTATAACTCCTCGGTTTACGTTTACGTTGTAAAAGTTGAGTCCGCAGGCGGCAACCAAGGTGGTGAGCAAGGTGGCAACACACCCAACCACACCTATACGCAATTCACAAACGACGAAACGGCACTTTTCAACGCCTCTGTAGGACTCGTGATTCCCTTTCTTTCGAATGACGAATACTATGTAGAAGAATACGAGCTTGAGGGTGAAGCTGGCGTTAACTTCTATGCTTTTGGCAACACGCAAGCAGAATTTGATGCATACCGTGCTCTCTTCTCTTCTTACACAAACGACGGCACCGACACAGACGAATACGGTGACACTTGGTATTATTACTCCAAGGGCGACGTTTACGTTGATATGTCCTACTATTACTATGAGAACGCATACGTCGTTGACGTTTACGTTTATACGTTAACCGAAGATTCCGGCAACACCGGTGATAGCGGTGATAGCGGCAACGGTGGCACGAACACCGACGCAAATGTCATCACCAACGATGGAAAAGGACTCCCCGAAAGTGATGGCGGCATCTATGACGTTGATTTCACCAAGGGAAATTACGTGCAAAATGTCACCGACCAAGGATATTACATTGACGGCTGCCCCACTATCGGTAGTCCCGCAGTACTTGTCATTCCCGTTGAATTTAGCGACATCACTGCCGCAAGCAAAGGATATTCGATTGAAACCATCGAAAAGATATTTGGTGGCACCGACAACTCCTATTACTCCGTTCACGATTATTTCTTCATTTCAAGTTATCAAACACTTGATCTTGACATCACGGTACTCGATAGTTGGTTCCGTCCCCAAAACACCAGCACCTACTATGAAAATGCAACCTACGATTATTACGGTGACGAGGTAGCAATCGGTGATCAACTCATTCTCGATGAGGCGCTGGCATACCTTTCCACCATTATGGACCTCTCTCAATTCGACACCGACAGCAACGGCGTCATTGATGCAGTGGTTATGGTAAACACGCTTGACATTGGCGATGATGACTTCCACTGGGCTTACAGATATTGGAATCTCTATACCGATGACGAAGGTTATTACTACGAATACGACAGCGTTAGCGCAAACGACTACATTTGGATTTCTTACGAATTTGTATTTGAGGGATATGACGAGTTCGGTGACGTAAACTACGACACTACCAATCCCCTCAATCCCTATACTTTCATTCACGAATTCAGCCACGTGCTCGGTGCGGATGACTACTACGACACCGAATATGAGGAACATCCTCTTGGCGGATATGACATGATGGACTCGATGGCAGGCGACCACAATCCCTACACCAAGTTCAATTACGGTTGGATCACAACCTCTAAATTGATTGTTACCAACTCCAGCGTTACCGTAAATTTGGAAGCTTTTGCAAAGAACGGTGACACGATTATCCTTGCCAACAACTGGGATGAATCGCTTGGCGCATATCAAGAGTATTACGTCATTATGTATTATACCGCAACCGAACTCAATGCCGGTGAGGGCGGATTCTTCGCACGTGATGGCATCGTAGTATATCACATCAATTCCGTTCTTTATGCCGAGGAATATGATGGTGAAACCTACTATGACGTCTATAACACAAACACAAGTGCGAACAGCGAATACGGAACCGAGGATAACCTGATCGAGTTTGTTCTCTCGAGCGAGGGCAACTACACCTACGTTGCAGGCGATACCCTGCCAACCGTAACCGATGACTTTGGCAACACCTTGGGTTACACCTTCACCATCGATGCTCTCAATGCAGAATATGCTACCATTACTTTTACAAGAAAGTAATACAAAACGAATATAAAGGCAAAAGCACTCCCCTGTCCTCGGACATGGGGAGTGCTTTTGCATTGTTTACCGATAAAAGCGGGCGATCATTCTCCACCTTTTCTAGCGTCAAAACTGATATAAAACCACTGTAGTCGAAGTTCTGCGGGTTGAGCGAAGCGAACAAGCAGAACCGAGGAGCATCGCGACGATGGGATCTTCGAACGAGTTTGAGTGGCTTACCAAGGAAAATGTTACATCCCATCAAAAAGCCACCGAGATTTCAAACGAGATCCCTGCGGCGCTTTGGGGTCTTGGTGGGTCTCGCTGCGGCGCGGTCTCGTTCGCGTTCTGACAGTCCGCCGGACTGCCATTCATTGCGTTCGCGCCGCTTCGCTACCCACGCGCTCGCGGCAGCAAAAGCGAGGTTTATCCTCGCGTCAACTGTCTATCCGTGCAGTAACAATTCCCCTTTTGATATTTTTGTGCGAGTGCTTTTTTGAAGGGGTGTGGGGGAACTTTTTTCGCGAAAAAAGTTCCCCCACAAATCATTCTTATTTCAATTTAGCGAGTGCGTTCTTTACGCCCTCGAGGTTTTCTTGGTATTTTGCGAGCTTTGCGCGCTCGGCGTCAACAACGGCGGCAGGTGCTTTTGCAACAAAGCCTTCGTTGGAGAGCTTGCCAACAAGACGAGCGATTTCGCCTTCGAGCTTCTTTGCTTCGCCCTCAAGACGTGCGCGTTCCTTTTCGGTGTCAACGAGGTCGGAGAGCGGCAGATAGATGGTTGCAGAGTCGGTGATGATCTGAACAGCGTTATCACCGCTAACGGTATCATCCCCGAAGGATGCGGCAACAGCTACGTCGGAAGCGGATGCAAGACGAGCAAAGAAGGGATAGGTGTTCTCGCCAAAAGACTCGGGATATGCGGTTGCAATGTAAACCTTTGCCTTGCGAGAAGGAACGATGTTCATCTCGTTGCGGCGGTTACGAATCGCCTTGATGGCTGCGATAACACGCGTGAGTTCGAGAGATACCTTGGGGAAATTGAGAGCATCATTTGCCTTGGGAT
>JAZOMJ010000068.1:0-14753 GCA_045653865.1 Eubacteriales bacterium | reverse complement strand
GGGGGAGATTCTACGGGAGTGGTTGCAGCGGTAGTTTCCACAGGTGTGGTTTCTGCGGGAGTGGTTTCTGCAGGGGTGTTAGACAGATTACAAGCTGTCAAAACACAGGGCAGCAGAATTGCTACAACAAGCAAAAGGGTTAATGTTTTTTTCATCATTGTTTTCTCCTTTTCGTCTATTTCAAGGATGATTAGAAATGTAAATACATTCCTTCACTTTATATCATACCAAAAAAAGTAAAAAAATGCAATAGTGTTTTTTATTTATTTACAAAATTATATAAGATTATATAAGAATTTATATAAAAAATACAACAAAAAAGCGCCGACGGCAAATTTACCGTCGGCGCAAGGGGGTATGTAACTTAAGATTTGTACTTCCACTCAGTGGGAGCGAGGCTGAGGTCAGATGCGGAATCAACGTTCCATTGCTTTTCACGCCAAGCAACCTTAGCATCTGCCTTGGAGACGTCTGCAATCAATGCTTGTGCATCTTCTGCGTTGGGATGTAAGCAAAGCTTGATGTAGCGCCATTGATAACGTGCACGCTTTACAAACTCAATTCTGTCGCCTGCAAGCTCTTCCGCTTTGTTCCACCATTCATCAAAGGTTTCCTCGTTTGCAAGGTATTCCTCTTGGGTGATGGCATCAAAGGGGTTGCCAATGGCAGTTTGCTGACCGTCGGCGGCAAGCTCGGTGGTCTTGTCGATGTACTTGCGAATGTATTCCCAACCGTCACCGTAGTAAGCTGCAAGGAATTCATCCATATACGCGTAATAGGTTTCTTCGCTCATCATGGGGTCAAGCAGGAGTTTGGAAATGAGATATACGCGGAGCTCGCCAAACTCACCCGAGGGGCAAGCAAAGTTGCCGGAGCAATAAATGCTCTTTATTCCGCTTTCTGCAAAGAAGCGCATGTTCTCTTGCAGTGTGCCAAGGTTTGCAAAGGTGGGAATATAGTTGGTAGTGGAGGTGAGAACGTATTCGAGGTTTACGCTGTCGCAAAGCTCGCCCCAGGTTTTAAGACCTTGTGTAAAGGCAACGCACTCGGGGCAGGCGGCGTTGGTGATGGGATGGTTTGCGTGACAACCTGCGGTGCTGATGCGAACAGATACGCCCTTGGTGGGTTTGGTAATCGCAGGAGCGTTTTGCAGATAGGTGCGAATGTTGATTTCGAATTGTACGGTAGGATAATCTGCGGCAACTGCTTCGATAAGGGCGTTGATAAAGCGAATGTAGGTGCCTGCGTGGCTGCCTTCTTCTTTATCGATGCGTGCACAGTTGGGGCATTGGCAGTAGTAATCGCTTGCATCGTTGGGAGCAAATGCGAGTGTTTCAAGGCCGGGGGTTGCCGCCAAGAAGTCGGAAACATACTTGATTGCACGGGGCAGGTTTTCGGGGTCGGTCAGGCAGGGTTGCGCAACGCCGCCGTTGCCTGTAATGGTGCCAAGTGTCAAGGTTTTGCTCATACGCTTGCCACTTTCGTTACCACCGTCCTTTTCGGGGAGAACCTCAATGGGGTACCAGGGGTTGCGCAAAATTTGCATAGCGGGAGTGAATAACTCACCGCCGACGAAAACAAGTTCTTTGTCATCTACCACAACGGTGTCAGCAGCATAAAAGTGAACACCGATGTAGTTTTCCAAAAAGGTGTAAAAACCGTAAGCAAAGCCGCGTTCGTTACCACCGGTGATACAAAGGCAATCATCGGCTACTTCAATCATGTAGCTATCCGCAGCAAGAAGAACAGGGTCGATGGAGAACACGATGGGGTAACCGTCATCCGAAACGGGCATATTCTTTGCAGCCAAGTACCATTTCAGTTCGGCAACCGCAAAGTTTTCAATGGCGCTGTTACCTGCCTCGATAGAAATGGAGGTGGGGGTTACGATAACCGGTTCGGGAGGAACTTCATCTTCGGGTGCGGTGGTTGTTTCCTCGGGGGTTGTTTCTGTGGGGAGCGTGGTTTCTGCAGGAGTGGTTATTTCTGCAGGAGCAGTTGTTTCCGCGGGAGTGGTTTGTGCCGCGGTTGTCTCTGCAGGAGTGGTGTTCTCTGTTTTTGAGAACAAACCGCAAGAGGCAAGTGATGTTGCAATCATTGCAACTGTAAGAAGAAGCGCAAAGATTTTTTGAATACTCATCTTAATAGATTCCTTTCCTAAAAGTGAGAGATTTGCGGTGTGTGAATGATGGGGAAAACAAACCGATAGGCTCTTTATTTAATGCCCCAGTGACGGTTTGCATCACCGACGGATTCTTGCCAATGCATAGGGTATTTGGATACGTCAGCAATCAGGGCATCTCGAATTTCAACTTGGTCGGGGTGCATAAGTGCTTGCACGTAGCGCCATTGGAAGCGAGATCTGAAAACAGCCTCGGCTCTGTCGCCTGCAAGTGCTTCGGCTCTATCCCACCACTCGTCAAAGGCTTCTTCCATATCCAGCCATTGTTCCTTGGGAGCGTAGCTCAGGGGGGATTGGTTGAGGTTACTGCAGGAGTCCTCATACATTTCGCAGGTTTTGTCGATGTACATACGAATGTATTGCCAGCCCTCGCCATAGTAGGCTTTGAGGAACTCATCCATGTGTGCGTAGTATTCTTCTTCGGTCATAAAGGGATCCCACATCAGCTTTGCCAAGAGGTAAGCGCGGAGCTCGCCGAACTCGCCCGAAATGGTTTGGTAGTTGCCTTGGGGATACATACCTTTGACGTTGTGCTCTGCAAAGAATTGCATATTTTCACGGAAGACGTCAAGGGTTGCGTAGGTTGCAATGTAGTAACGATAGTTGGTGGTGTAGTCCCAAACGTAAATGCGGTCACAAATCTTGCTCCAGTCCTCAAGGTCCTTTACAAAGGTTGCGTTGGCAGAGCAGGTTGCATCTGTAAGAGGATGGGTGAAGTGACACTTAAAGGAGCACAAACGAATGCAAACGTTCTTGTGGGGAACGGTAATTTTGGGTGCCGCTTGGGTGTGTTGATATGCCAGCGTGTCGATAACAACGTTGGGATATTCATCTTCGAGTTCAACGGCAATTCTGTTTACAAAGCGAACCCACAAGCCGGAGGGGCTACCCTCTTCAGCGTCTACTGCCTTGCAGTTGGCGCATGTGCAACGGCTGGTTGTATCGTTTTGAGAAATCGAAATAATGGTGGTGCTGGGGTTGTCGGCAAGCACTTGTCTAACAGACGCGAGTGCTTTTTCATAAACGGTTTCGTCGCACAGGCAGGGGTTTGCACCGGTGTGACCAGTCAGCTTGCCAATGGTGTGAACAAAGAGTCCGCCGTAGTCCCAAGAGGAACCGAGACTTTCGTTCCAAGAACGCCAGTTGCCGTGCGCAATGTTCAAGCCGTTCTTTGCATACCAATAAGGTTCTCTTTCGGAGTGGTCGTTTTGAATCGGCTCGTAGTAGTAGCGGTACCAGTCGTTCATACGCATTTCAAAGGTGGGGGTGTATTCCAAAATCACGCCGTCACCGATAACGATGTCGTCCCAAAGGAACACTTCGAGGTCGGGAGTATAAGCGCGGAAGCCTGCAAACTCTTGCAAAAAGTTGTAAACACCGTAAAGAACACCGCGTCCGTTGCCGCCTGCAATGGTCATACCGATCTCTTCGGCATCCTCTTTGATGGAGGATGTGATGCGGAAGCTGTCATCGCCAAGGGTTTCATCCAAAACCAGCGTGATGGGGAAGCCGCCTTCACCAACGGTTACGTTTCTTTGTTCTAAATATTTTTGCAATTCAGCGGCAGCGGTTGCTTCAGCAGGATCGGTGCCATTTGCAATGATGGTTACGTTTGTCAGTTTCATACTTGCCTCCGCGGGAGTGTTTTGCGTGTTTGCAACGGGAGCGGCACTTTCATTTGCCGCGTTTTGCAATGCGGTGCTTTCGGGAATTTTGATGGCTGTGTTGCACCCTGAAAGCGCACAGGGCAAAAGCATTGCCGCAATCAGCATCCAAACCAATGTTTTTTTCATAACTGTATTCTCCTTTTTGAAAAAGTGGGGTAGAAAAGTGAGTTATATGGGGTTACCATCTGGAGTATTGCCAGTTGTCTTCACTCCAGTAAATACCGCGGTCGCGAACCTCTTGCTCGAATGCAGGTTGCAGAGATTGGTCGAATCTTGCCAAGAAGAAACGCCATTGCAAGCTTGATTTGCGAACGTTGTCCACTCTTGCCTCATCGGCAAGAGCCTCGGCTTTTTGCCACCATTCGGTGAAAGCCGCTTGCATGGTGCGGAACTCCTCAGCGGGAACGATGTTGAGGGGATGGGTGTACATATTGTAGCAACCGCTCGAATACATTTCTGAGGTTTTGTCGATGTACATACGAATGTATGCCCAGCCGTCTCCGTAGTAAGCGGCAAGGAACTCATCCATAAGGTGATAGTATTCTTCTTCGCCCATGTAGGGGTTCATCATCAATTTAGAGAGCAGATAAGCGCGAAGCTCACCAAACTCGCCCGAGGTGGAGTTACGGTTACCTTGGGGAAACATTCCCTTGACGTTGTGCTCGGCAAAGTATTGCATATTGGCTTGCAATACGTGCAGGTTTGCGTAGGTGGGAATGTAGAATGCAAAGTTGGTGGTGTAGTCCCAAATATGAATGTTATCACAAATTTCACTCCAAGCTTCAAGATCGCGGCAGAATCTTGCGTTCTCTGCGCAGGACTCGTCGGTTAAGGGATGTGTGAAGTGACAGTGGAACGTGCAAAGACGAATGCAAACGTTATCGGCAGGTTTTGTAATTTTGGGAGGCGTTTGTGTATAGTCATACGCCAAGGTGTCAATGGTCAGGTTGGGATAGTCCGCGGCAAGGTCTGCGGCAACGGCATTTACAAAGCGCAACAGTGTGCCGGCAGGGCTACCCTCCTCGTTGTCGATTGCTACGCAGTTGGCGCAACGGCAACGCGCATCGGTATCGTTTTGCGAAACCGAAACAATGGTGGTTGTCGGGTATTTCTCCAACTGTGCACGAACGTTTTTAATAACCTTTGCAAGGTTTTCTTGACCGGTTGGTGTATCCAAAGCGAGGCAGGGGTTGGGAGATGTGCCGCCACCGGTTTCGGTCAAAGAACCCATTGTGTGAACGAAGAGTCCACCGTAGTCCCAAGCACCGCCAAGGCTCTCGTCCCAAGAGTTCCACCAGCCGTCAACCATGTTTACGCCGTTTTTAACGCACCAAGGATATCTGTATTGGTTGGGTACCCATTTGTACCAATCGTTTACGCGCATTTCAAAGGTGGGGGTGTATTCCATCAATACGCCATCGGTGATGACAATGTCACCCTCGGTGGGATAAACCTCAAGATAGGGAGTGTAGGAACGCAAACCCGCGTATTTTTCAAGGAATCCGTAAACGCCGTAAAGAATACCGCGACCGTTGCCGCCAACAATTTGCATGCCGGCATTCTCACCTTCGGTGATGGCGGTGATGCGATAGGAATCCTCGCCAAGTGTTGTTGTATCGATGGAGAGTGTGATGGGGAAGCCACCTGTGGCTACGGTAATTCCTCTTTTTTGAAGATATTCCGTCAACTCACTCGCGGCGGTAACCTCGGCGGGGGTTACTTCACCGGGGGCGTCACCGCTCAAAATCGTGACGTGTTTTAACACAAATGTGCCTTCCTGCGCGGTTGTTTGTTGCACGGGGGAGGAGGCTTGTGTGGGCGTTTGCACCGTGTTTTTTTGCATGGGAACAAAATTGCATCCCGTTAAAAAGCAAGTCAACATCAGCGCAAATGCGAGCAATCGAATCGTTTTCATGTGCGTACATTCCTTTCAAAGAAGATCTGCAAGTAGATATACATAATTTATTATAACATATCTCTTTTATAAATGTCAACTACTTTTGGATAATTCTCATAAAACAAAAAGCCGATCAGCAATACGCTGAACGGCTTTTTGTGTGTTTTTTTACTTATACGTCCACATTCCGGGGCCTTTTGAAAGATCTGATTTTTGCAAATCGACGTGATAATAGCCCTCTCGCCAAGCGATACCAAGGCTTTCCACCTCTTCAATCAGCGCGGCGGCTTTTTCGGCATTGGGGTGCATCATCAAATAGGTGTAACGCCAATGCAAACGGGAGCGTTGCACGTATTCCAAACGGTCGCCTGCGGCGGCTTCTGCGGCATCCCACCATTGGTTAATGGCTCTTTCCGATGCGCGGTAGAGCGTTGTGGAAATGGAACGGAAAGGATCGTGATAAATCGTGTGACCTGCCCCAATCAGTGCCAAACTGGAGAGCTGATCGATATACGCTCGAATGTTTTGCCATCCCGCACCGTAGTAAGCGGCAAGAAATTCGTCCATGTGGGTGTAGTATTCTTCTTCACTCATATAGGGGTTCATCATCAATTTTGCAAGCAGATATGCACGCAACTCGCCAAACTCGCCCGAGGGGCCTTGGCTGTTGCCTTGCTCAAACATACCTTTAACGTGGTGGTCGGCATAGAATTGCATATTCTCACGCAAAACGTGCAGATTAGGGAAGAAGGAAAGATAATACTTAAAATCGGTGGTGTAGTCCCATACGTAAAGATTGTCACAAATTTTGCTCCACGCCACCAAATCTTCTCGAAAAGCGGAGCACGTAGTGCAAGTTTCGGTGGTGAGGGGGTGATTAAAGTGACATTCGATAGAACACAAACGAATGCATACGTTGTCGCGAGGCTTTGTGATGAGGGGAGCCTTGCGTGTGTATTTATAGGCAAGCGTGCTTACTGTAACGTTGGGGTAGTCTTTTTCAATATCCTCGGCTATGGCATTGATAAAGCGTAAAAGCGTACCTGCGGGGCTGCCCTCTTCTTCATCAATGGTTTGGCATCTTTCGCAATGACAATATTCTTCTTTGTCGGTTTGAGAGATAGAAATAATGTCGGCATCCGGATAATTCACCAAGATGGCGCGCACGTTTTTGATGACTGTTGCAAGAACATCGGGGTCGGTGAGGCAGGGGTTTGGAGCATATGCAGGGTAGGGATAGGTGGTTTCACTCAAATAACCGAGTGTGTGCACCGAAAGTCCGGGAGGGTAGTACAAATGCCCGCCCATTTCCTCGGTGATGCCGCCGTGGTTACCGTTCATTCCACTCTTTACACAAAAGAGCGGATCTTTGGTCATAGCGTTCCAACTCGTGTAACGGTATTCAAAAACAGGGGTATAGTTCACCGAAATGACAGCGGGAAGCACTACGGGGTCAGGGGTGTGGGTTTCCAAATCATACGTAAAGAAGCGTGTGCCTGCGTAGTCCTCCAAAAAGCGAACAACACCATAGTAAACACCGCGACCGTTTCCGCCAATGATGTTGACATATCCGGTTGTGGTGAAGTTTGAGGTGACGCTTGCAAAGCCCTCAATGCGATAGGAGTCATCGCCAAGGGAAGTATCAATAGAAAGGGTAATGGGAAATCCGCCATCGTCAAAAGCAACGCCTTTTATAGTGAGATGTTTTTGCAATTCGGCAAGAGCCAACTGCTCAACCGCACTCTCACCGGCTGTTGCAAACACCACAGACAATTCCCTTTGCGGTATTTGCACAGGTTCATCCTCTTCGGGTGTTGTTACCTCCGAGGAGGTTTCTTCCGATTCTTCCTCCGGTGTGGTTTCTGTAGGAGTGGTTATGACGAATGTCGGTTTTTTTGGTGTTTCGCTTATGATGGTTTGAATCAGTGCAAAAATCAGCACAAACAAAAGCATCAAGGTGAAAACGAACACATGGGTCATTAAAATGCCACATGCCTTTTTTCGGTCTATTTTTTTGAAATTCACAAAGAACTCCTTTTTCATCGTTTGTTTTGAAAGTTTTGTCTTTTTGAGGAGCATCCCAACAATGCTGCAAAGAGTAGGATGCAACAGGAGAGGGAAACCACTCGTTTTGCGGATGGGTTTTCATCAAGATAACCGAGCAGCGGTGGCTGCTCGGTATCATCCCTTCAATCTTCTTTTGGGGGTGTGAACCACTTATCGGGGGTTAGAGCAAACAGGTCATATTCAAAGGCATACCAAAGCAAATCGGGGTTACGTTCGCTCCATTTTGCCTTTGCGGCAATTACCTCATCTGCAAGCGCTCTTGCGGTTTCGGAGTCGGGGTAGATGTAAAGCAGCATATAGCGCAATTGCCAACGGGAGCGTTGAACTGCTTGGAGTCGGTCACCCGCTGCGGCTTCTGCGGCATCCCACCATTCGTTAAATCTATCCTTTACAGAGTCAAGAGCTTCCTTGGTGAAAACTGTGAAGGGATAGCTGTAAATGCCCATTCCCTTGCTGGACGTTTTTGCGTATCTTGCAAGAGCATCGATGTAGTTGCGAATGTTTTGCCAACCGTCGCCATAGTATGCGGCAAGGAATTCATCCATATGTGCATAATATTCTTCCTCGGTCATATAGGGGTTCATCAAAAGTTTCGCAATCAAATATGCACGCAATTCACCAAACTCACCGGAGGGGCCGGAGCCATTACCTTGCTCGTAAACACCCTTTACATTGTGTTCGGCAAAGAATTGCATATTTGTGCGCAAAACGTGGAGGTTCGGGAACGGAGCCATGTAGTAGGAGTAGTTTGTGGTGTAATCCCAAATATAAATATTTTCGCAAATTTTGCTCCATTCTATAATCGCGTTACGGAATTCGGAGCAGTTTGTACAGTTGCTTTTGGTAATGGGATGGTTAAAATGACAGTTGATGGTGGAAAGACGAACACAAACGTTCTCGGCGGGTTTTGTAATTTTGGGAGCCTTAAGAGTATAGCGATATGCCAAAGTGTCAATGGTCAAGTCGGGATATTCGTCGGCAAGTTCTTCGGCAATGCGATTAACAAAACGCAGGAGTGTGCCTGCGGGGCTGCCTTCTTCGGCGGTAATTGCGGCACAATTTTCACATGTACAATAACTATTGCTATCGTTTTGCGAAACAGAAACAATACGGGAGTCGGGTTGCGATGCCAACACTTCTCGCAGACTTGCAAGTACGGTGTTGTAAACGTTTTCATCTGTCAAGCAGGGAGTGGGAGCGGTTCCGGGATAGGGGGTATCCAATTTTGCAAGTTTGCCAATGGTGTGCACAAACAAGCCGGGAGCGTAGCTCAAACTTCCACCCAGGGCTTCGTTCCAAGAGGATTTCCAACCGCTCATAATATTGATGCCGTTTTTGGCCGCCCAAGTGTTTTTTAGAGTGTCGCTCATCCAGTTATACCAGTCGGTTTGGCGCATTTCCAAAACGGGTGTTACATCCAAAAGGACACCGTCGGAAATAATCACGTCGCCGGGCTCGCAAACCTCAAAATTGGGGGTATAATAGCGTACGTCTGCGTATTTTTCAAGGAATTGGTACACGCCGTAAAGAATACCACGGCCGTTGCCGCCCTCAATCAGGAGTCCTTCTTCTTTTCCCTTGCCAACGGTTGCCGTTACGCGAAAAGCATCGTCACCGAGCTCGGTGTTGAGAACGATCGAAATGGGGAAACCCTCATCGCCAACCGTTACGCCTTTTTTCTTTAAATAGGACTTCAATTCTCTTGCAGCGGTTTTGTCAACTTGAGTACCCTCCGAGGTGATGGAAACGGTAGTCAACTTCATTTGACCGTCAGGGAGAAGATCTTCTTCTTCGGGAGCGGTCGTGGTTTCCTCGGGAGGCGTGGTCTCCTCGGGAGTCGTTTCTGTGGGGGTGGTGCTTTCGGTTGTAGTTTCCTCGGGGGATGTTAGACTTTCGAGGTTTTGGTTACATCCCAACAATGCACCGGGAATCACAAGTGCCACAACGAGCAATAAAAGCAAAAAACGTTTCATAAATTCTCCTTATTGTCTGATTTTTTACATACATCGTATATTTTATAGGAAACGGGCAAAAAAGGCAACCGTTTTGGCTATTTATTTACAAAAAAGTTAAGAATGCGGTGTTTGTGGCGCTTTTTGGTCGCACGTGTCAAATTTTTGTTGACAAATCCGCAAAAGTATGATATCCTAATAGATATAAAATTCATAGTTTTATGGGAGATGGCACATGAAAACAGCATTTTTGAAAAAAAGCTACGAAGAAGTTATGGCTTTGCCTCGCACTCCGCACAAAAAACCCATTCGCCCCAACATCTTTTTCCGCACGCTTATCCGCGTTTTGTCGGCAAAGGATCTCATCCCTCTCAAATTCTCTTATGTCAAAAAGGATATGGAGAAAGCAGGCGAGGGGCCCTATCTTATTTTGATGAATCATTCCTGTTTTTTGGATATGGAAATCGCATCCGCGGTTCTGTATCCGTTGCCTTACGGAATTGTTACTACATCCGACGGCTTTGTTGGCAAGGATTGGTTGATGCGCCAAATCGGTTGCATTCCTACCCAAAAGTTTGTCAGCGACCTGCAACTTGTGCGCGATATGGACTATATGCTCAAAAAGAACAAGACAAGCGTTTTGATGTACCCCGAAGCAAGCTATAGCTTTGATGGTCGCGCAACACCTCTGCCTCGCAAAATAGGGGGATTGCTCAAACTGCTCAAGGTTCCGGTCATTTCAATACATGTCGATGGTGCATTCTTACGCACACCCCTTTACAATGAACTCAAAAACCGCAAAGCACCCGTTAGTGCCGAGGTCAAATGTCTACTCACTCCCGAAGAAATTCGCGAGAAGAGTGTTGAAGAACTCGATGCCATTTTGGATGAAGCATTCAACTTTGACCATTTTAAGTGGCAAAAGGAAAACAATGTTCGCATCACCGAAAAAGACCGTGCCGAGGGCTTGGAACGCGTGCTTTACAAATGTCCGCATTGCCAAACAGAGGGCAAAACACGCGGAGAGGGTGAGCACTTGACTTGTCACGCTTGCGGCAAGGTTTGGCACCTGACCGAGCTTGGTGAAATGCAAGCGACCCAAGGGGAAACCGAGTTTTCGCACATTCCCGATTGGTATGATTGGGAGCGCGCTTGTGTGCGTCGCGAACTCGAAGAGGGAACCTACTCTCTTGAAACCGACGTAGAAATTGGTGTATTGGTAGACCACAAGGCAATCTATATGGTTGGCGAGGGACATCTCTCCCACAACAATGACGGATTTTTGCTCACCGGATGCGATGGCAAGCTGGAGTATATCCAAAAGCCGCGTGCTTCTTACACCGTCAACGCGGATTATTATTTCTACGAGCGCGGTGACATCATTTCTCTTGGCAATCGCGATTGCCTCTATTATTGCTTTATCAAGGGTAACACTCCCGTAGCAAAAGCAAGACTTGCGGCAGAGGAACTCTTCAAAATTTCGCTCCCCGAGTCTCGCAGAAAGCAATAATTTTTGGTCGCCCTATCAAAACGGGGCAAATTGTTTCATTTTCGGAGGTCATTTATGAAAAAGTGTTTTCAAAAAGCACTTGCGGTTCTTTTAATTGTCGCAATGCTTGTTCCCGTATTCAATTCCGTTGTTATTCCTGCTCTTGCGGCAATCACAAGCGGCTATATTGGCAATTTGGATGAAACCATGTTCCACGGTTTGATTTCTCCTGCCGATGCTCCTACGCTTACAATCGATAACAACGGTGGTATGCGTTTTGCAACCAACATCAATCTTACCAAATACGAAGAGTTGAAAGCGTTTTGCAAACAAAGAAATATCAAGGTTATCACCGTAGGTACGCTGATTGCTCCCCTTGACTATGTGCAAGAGGCAGGCGAGTTCAGTGCAGAAAAGTTGGATACACTTTCCTACGATACACCGTATTTGAATTTGGTAACCAACAACGAATATTTCCAACAGGATGCAGAAAACATTGCACCCGAATACGATGCACAAATTTGGGCGTCTTTGATAAACATTAAGCTCAACAACCGTGAGCGCGATTTTGCCGCCATCGGTTACATTCGTTTAACGCTTATCAACGGTTTTTACACCATTTACAGCTATGATAATGAAGACATGGCTTTGGTAGAAAAGTATGCTGCAAATCTTTCCGAGGTAGCCGAAAAGGCTTTGGAAAAGGACACTTGGACAGAGGAAGAGCGCGCAAAAATTGCCGATATGACAACCAAGGCAAAAACGGTCGACGTGGATGGTGCCATCACCGATTTCCGCTACACACGCAGCCAAGTGTATTTCACTTACACCGCCAAGGGTCAAAATTTCTACAACCGCCTCACCTACAACGGTGCCAACGGTTGGAGATTGCAAACCAACACACACAACTACAACCACTTCAAGGATATCGGTGCAGGTCAGTCTCTGGCGCTTTATATGAACGAGGGCTTCCATGATGTAGAAATTCCCCTGCAAATCGTGCACACCGAAGATGTGCCCGTAAGCACCATTCAAATTAAGGCAGAGGGAACAGATGCGTCTGTTACGCTTTCCTGCAACAAATTCAATCTCGATTTCAGCAATCCCCAGGACGGTTCTCTTTACAACGTCAACGGTATGTCGCTTTCAACAAGCGGTGAAATTTCCTTGACGGGTAAAATGAACCAAACCGATGCCGTTTACGGTGGCGGTGAGCGTTTTGGCGGCGTTAACCAAAGAGGTAAGAGCCTTAACTTGTATATTTCCGACTCTTATGACCTCAAGATTATCGGTGGCACCTACGTTGCCATCCCGCTCTTTAGTACATCTCGCGGCGGCGGTATGTTTGTTAACCGCTACGAGCAAATGAAAATCTCTTTCCCCAACCCCAATATGGAGGGCAACTGGAAGCTGACCATTAAAAACGATATTTCCGACTGCTACTTCTTTGCAACGGGTAACATTGCCGACGTCCTGCAAGCATACGTCGATATGACAGGTCACGCATCTCTCCCCGAGGAGTGGGCGCAAGGCTATCTCGTTTGCCGTTTCCAACCCGACTTTACCTCGCTTGGCGGCTTGAAAGGTGATAGCAGCGGTCAAATTTGGTATTACAACATCGAGGATATCCCCGATTACAGCAAGTATTCCTATAGCGCACGCGTGCAAATGAAAGCCGAAAACATTACGGTTTCCGGCACACAAACCACCATCAAGTGGAACGCAGGTGCCGAGTCCCACACCTTTGCGCTTGGCGATACGCTTGTCAACTGGGACGGTAGCGAAACCTACTACACCTACATTACCGCAAGCGGAAAGGGTTATTTCAAATCTGCAAAGGATTCTACCAGATACACAAGTATTTTGGATATTCCCAACCTTGAGGAATGCTACCTTGGCGGCGAGGCAAGAGAGCGCAAAAACTTGGCAATCGGCGACAAATTGCCCCACAAAAAGGCGTTGACGACGGGTGGTAGCGCTGTTTACTACCATTATATCATCGAAACCGGCGAAGAGGACTTCAACTACAACGGTATTTTGGGAGAGTCTTACTTCTTGCGCACCAGCACCAAGGGTGCTCCCGCGGGTGCAGGTGTTGAATACATTGTAGAAAGCTTGATCGATGCAGGTATGACTCCCACAGGCGTTATTTTGGAGGGCGTTGATTGGTATGACGTTGCAAAAGACGGTGGTCAATGGTCCAAACTGAAAACATTTGTCGAATACCTCAACGAGAAAAACATCAAAGTACTGTTGTACTCCTATTTGGGATGGGTTACCGGCAGCAAGATGGGTAATGGCTATAGCGACTCCTACAAGCTCAAGGCGAATATTTACAAATATGATGACGTCAACGGCATCGGCAGTAAAATTACCACAACCTCCAGCATTTTTAAGAGTGACAAAACCGACAACCCTGACACCGCAAGCGATGGAGTGCAAGTGTATTTGGATATCACAAACCCCGATGCGGTTGAGTGGTATATGAATACCGTTTGGGATTTTGTGATGGATCTTGGCATTGACGGTGTTAAGATCGACTTCTGTGAATCTCTCCCGAGTGAGGGTGTTTACAAGGATATTAAAATCGGCAGTACCAAGTATAGCTCTGTTTACGTAGAATACGAATGGTATGACGAAGGCGTATTTGGCGGTGACGAAGCGCACCACGCATATCCCTCTTTCTTTACCTCTGCATTCTACAAGGCAATGGAAGAAAAAGCGGCTCTGCGCGATGGCGACACAGGCTTTGTGCTCCTGACGCGTGGCGGTGGCATTGGCTCTCAACGTAACCCCTACATGTGGGCAGGTGACCAAACCCGTCGTTTCCGCACCCTTGCTTTGCAGCTTTCCGCAGTTCTCAGCTCGGGTATTTCGGGCTTGCCGTTCATGTCTTACGATATGGCGGGCTATGCATACTTTGGAACCCCCTATCACCACTATGGCGGTCAACCGCAACTGATAACCGACACCATGGGTAATTTGACTCTTGTTGACAACAAAGCCGCAGAGGAATACGAATCCGAAATTTTTGTACGCGCCCTGCAATATACTGTTTTCGGCAACCTGATTCAAACCCACGGCGACGTTCGCCACCTCTATCACATGACCGAGGAAGCGCAAGAAATCGCCGCCCTTTACAACTCGCTCCACGAAGAACTTGCCGACTATTTGCAAGAACTCTCCAAAATTGCGTGCGATACGGGTATGCCGATGATTCGTCATATGATTTTGGAATATCAAGATGATCCCAACGTGGCAACGCTTGAAGATCAATTTATGTATGGTGATGCTCTCTTGGTAGCCCCCATCCTTACGGGCAACTCTAAAACAGTAGACGGCAACCTTGTGCTCGATTACGCATCTGTTGTTACACGTACCGTTTATCTGCCCGAGGGTGAATGGATCGATCTCAACACGGGTGAGACCATCGTATCCAACGGCATGACCATCACCGTAGATGCAAATCTTGCAAAAATCCCCGTATATCTCAACACTG
>JAZOMJ010000067.1:0-41397 GCA_045653865.1 Eubacteriales bacterium | reverse complement strand
GTAGATGAGCGCGTTGATATCTTGCGAGGTTTCAATGAGATAGACCATTCTATCGTAAATATCCTCGATTTCGGGAGCCGCCGCATATTGGAACAAGAGCACACCGCCCACCGCCAATATCACCAACGCCAACACACCGGCTATCATTTTTTTGTAATGCTTTTTGAAAAATTCAATAATTTCTTCTTTTTTGGATTTTTTTGTTTCTTCCATTATTTACTCAAATCTTTCCAATTTGTATTTTTGGTTTCTATCAGCGCGTTTTTCTTTGCACGTGTCCAGTGTTTTAATCGCTTTTCGCAAGAAATAGCATCATTGATGTTGGAAAACTCTTCAAAAAAGACGAGTTTGTGAAGATGATATCTTTTTGTGAACCCCTCTATTTGCTCGTTTTTGTGTTCAAACATTCTTCTTGAAAGATCATTTGTAACACCAATATACAAAACCCGATTGGTTTTGTTTGTAAGAATATAAACAAAATACATTTTAGATGAAACCAAATCATATTTTAACATGTCATCCTGAGCGGAGAAAAACGCTTGCGTTTTGCGCAGTCGAAGTTTTGCGGAGTGGATAACGGAGCAAAACCGAGGAGCAACGCGACGATGGGATCTCGTAACGAGTTTTGGTGGCTTGCCAACGGGATGTTACATCGAATCACAAGACACCGAAATTTTAAACGAGATCCCTGCGGCGCTTTGGCGCCTTGCTTTTTCCTCGCTATTCGCTCAGAAAAAGTTCGACAAGCTCAGGATGACAGGTTGATTGATTATTTTATTGGATTTGTTTGTTTTTTTGAGTAATCTTCAATTTATAATTACTCGTTTACTTCAGCGTTTTCCACTACCTCAACCGCGGGAGCTTCTTGTGCCTCGGGGGCGGTGGTGGTTTCGGTTTCAACGTCTTCAACGGTTTCTTCTTCGTCGCTCTCTTCTTCGCGAGCCACAACGGTGAAGTTGACAAGCTGTTGTCCCTCGCCAAGGCGCATTACGATTACGCCGCCCGCGCTACGGGAACGGGAAGGAATGCCTGCAACAGGTGTGCGGATGATGGTTCCCGAATCGGTGATCATCATAATATCCATGCTGTCGTCAACAGCGGCAATGCCGGTCAGGTCACCACTCTTTTCGGTCAGGTTGTAGCAGGTTACGCCATAGCCGCCGCGATGCTTCATGAGACGGAAATCATCGAACGGGCTGCGCTTACCAAAGCCGTTGGCGGTGATGCAGAGCAGATCCTTGCCCTCTTCAACCGTGCAAACACCCTTAACAAAGTCGCCATCGCGCAAGCTGATGCCGCGAACACCGCGTGCGGTACGTCCAAGAGCACGTGCACCCTCTTCGGCAAAGCGGATTGCTTGACCTTGCTCGGTTGCAATCAAGAGCTCGCAGGTACCGTCGGTGAGAACTACGTAGAGAAGCTCGTCGCCCTCATCGAGGGTGAGCGCAATCTTACCGCCCTTGCGTTGGTACTCGTATTCGGAAAGCTTGGTTCTCTTGATAACACCGTTTCTGGTGACCATAGTGAGGTAGTGGGTATCGGTAAACTCGTCTACGCTGATGCAAGAGGTAATCTTTTCGCCAGCTTCGAGTTCAAGAATGTTGACAATGTTTTGTCCGCGTGCGGTGCGTCCTGCCTCGGGAATCATATACGCCTTGCGCATTTGAACCTTACCCGTGTTGGTGAACATCAAGAGGTAAGAGTGGCTGTTAACCGCGATTACCTTTTCGATGAAGTCCTCTTCCTTGGTGGACATACCAATGATGCCGCGTCCGCCACGGTGCTGTGCCGAGTAGGATGCCGCAGGTTGACGCTTAATGTAACCTGCATTGGTGAGCGTGATAACACAGTTGTGACGCTCGATGAGGTCCTCGAGAACGATTTCATTTTCTGCCGCCATAATGTCGGTGCGACGGTCGTCGGCATACTTGCGACGGATTTCGCTCATCTCGTCCTTGATGATCTGCTTGATTTTGCCGATGTCGGCAAGAATGCCCTCGAGCTCTTCAATAAGTGCGTGCAGGCGTGCGAGTTCTTCTTCAATCTTGCTACGCTCCATACCCGTCAATTTACCAAGCGTCATTTCAACAATGGCTTGTGCTTGAATTTCGGAAAGTCCGAAACGCTCCATCAAGGTCAGCTTGGATGCGGGAATAGAGGGAGAGGTCTTCATAATATGCACGATTTCGTCGATGTTGTCAAGCGCAATCTTGTAGCCCTCATAGATGTGGGCTCTTGCCTTGGCTTTTTCAAGGTCGAACTCGGTGCGGCGAATGATGACCTGCTCTTGGTGAGCAATGTAGTGGTCGAGAATTTGCGGCAGGTTGAGAACCTTGGGCTCGTTGTTTACAAGGGCGAGCATATTGATAGCAAAGGTATCCTGCAGCTGGGTGTATTTATAAAGTTGATTGAGCAAAATTTGAGAGTTTGCATCGCGGCGGTATTCTACAACAATGCGCATACCGTCTCTGCCCGATTCGTCGCGCAGCTCGGTAATGCCCTCAATTTTCTTTTCCTTAACGCAGTTTGCAATAGACTCGCAGAGCAAACTCTTGTTAACGCCATAGGGAATTTCGGTAAAGATGATGCGGCGGTGCTCTTCTTCAATGATCGCGCGAGCGCGGACCATAATGTGACCCTTGCCGGTTTCGTATGCCAAACGAATGCCGTTGACACCGTAAATGGTAGCATAGGTGGGGAAATCAGGACCCTTGATGTATTCCATCAATTCATCCACCGAGCACTCGGGGTTATCCATACGGTAGATGGTGGCATCAATTACCTCACCGAGATTGTGAGGGGGAATATTGGTAGCCATACCAACCGCAATACCCATAGAACCGTTTACAAGCAGGTTGGGAAAACGGGACGGCAGAACCGTGGGCTCCTGCAAGCGGTTATCAAAGTTGGGCATCATGGGAACAACGTTCTTATCAAGATCGCGCATCATTTCGTCGGAAATCTTGTCAAGGCGTGCCTCGGTATAACGGTAAGCAGCCGCGCCGTCACCGTCTACAGAGCCGAAGTTTCCGTGACCCTCAACAAGAGGATAACGCATAGAGAAATCCTGCGCCATACGTACCATAGTACCGTAAACGGCAGAGTCACCGTGAGGGTGATATCTACCAAGAACGTTACCAACGGTGGTTGCCGACTTGCGGAAGGGCTTGGAGTGCACCAAACCGTCCTCGTACATTGCGTAGAGAATACGGCGAGCACCCGGCTTCATTCCGTCGCGCACGTCGGGAAGCGCACGCGCCATAATAACCGACATAGAGTATTCGATAAAGGATTTTTTCACTTCCTTTTCCATACCCACGTCGACGATTTTTTGATTTTCAAACAGGGCGAGTTCCTGTTCTTTTTCTAAGTTTTTGTCCTTTTCGTTAGCCACGATTTTTTGTCCCTTTCCTGTCTTTATTTCAAGAGATATCTTAAAAATTATCAAATGCTAAAAATTTTCTTTCGAGTTTTTCTCTGCTAAAAAGCATAAGGGTCTTTCGAAAGCCTCCCTTGTGTAAAGGGAGGTGGCATTTTCGTAAGAAAATGACGGAGGGATTGTTTAACATTATTTTTATAATAAGACAATCCCTCACCCACCTTCGGTGGGAGCTCCCTTTACACAAGGGAGCCTTTGCGTTAGTTTTTGTCGTAAATCGAAAATTGTAAAGTTTTTTGTAGTTTGCTTTCAAGCCTTCACTTTTCTGCAAAAAAGCTTGAGTGGTAAATACAAGCAAACGCCTACAATAGCAGTTGCCAGCATTTCGGGCAAGACCACGTGAATTAAAAATTGCACAAGATGTATACTTTGATAGATTAGGCAAGCGTAAAGAATAGTCAATGCCGCCCGCAAAAACAATGCAAACATCAAATAAAAGAGATACGGCATAAAGCGCTTTGGTTGCACGGCGCGTGCGTAATGCCCCGTTAAGTAACCAAAAAGCATATAGAACAACGGAAGCAACGCAATGCCCGAAGAAGCCATCGATTCGATGAGTGCGCCTGCGGCAATTCCGGTAATCGCTCCGTAGTGTCTGCCACTAAAAAAGGAAATAGAGAGCACAATGCAGAGCATGATGTCGGGAACCGCTCCAATATAAGTAAATTTTCCAAACACGCTTGTTTGCAAAATTGCTCCAAGTAAAAGAATGAGTGCGAGCCAAATACCAAACATTACAAGGCGTGAGCGTGCCTTGGACTCGAAGCCCATCATTCTGTTTCGTGACACATCCTCACTCCTTCCGCTCTTCACTCTTCACTTTTTACTGCATTCCACTGTTTTTTTCGTAACCCGTGATAATCATTACCCATTTCAGTTGAGAAAAATCTACAGCCGGGGTAACCGTTACCACAAGCGTGCGGTTGTATTCGTTCACTTCAATGGCAGTGACGGTGCCAATTTTAAGATCTGCCGGGTAGACACTGCCGGCACCGCTGGAATATACCACGTCGCCAATTTGAATATCCGCCTCGGCATCGATGTAACTGATTTTACAGGTGCCCTCTTGGCGCATACTGTAGTCGCCGCTAACAATGCCTTGAACCTCGGAACGCGGAATATACACGCCTACCGAAGTAGCGGTCTCTATCAGCGTGGAGACCATGCACCAGTTGAGTCCCACCTCAACCACGTAGCCAACAATGCCATCTTTGGTGACAACAGGCATATTGACCGCAATGCCGTGCAATGTGCCGCGGTTGAGTGTAAAGTTTGTAATATAGTTGCCCGAGGAGTGGCTGATGACCATTCCCTCTTCCATCGAAAAAGAGGGATACTGGTTCTTCATATCAAGATAATCACGCAAACGCTCGTTTTCTCTCTCCAATAGTTCGGCATTTGCCAACTGCTCTTTGAGTGCTTCGTTTTCCTCGATAAGCGCCTCGTTTTCTTCGTTGAGTGCTTTCATATTGCCAAAATATTTAGCAAAGCCCTCAAAACTGTCAGCAACCACGGTTGCCACCCAACGCACAGGCATGGTAACTGTTCCCACAATGTTTTTGGCAAGACTGCGATATCCCATAATAGAGAACACAGATGGAACAATGGTCAACACCAGTGCAATGCAAAGGCAAATAATGAAAAAATTATTTTGAAAAATTCTCACGTTGTGCTATCCCCCTTTCTCGTGTATTTGCAAGGGGTGTGAATTAAACGTCGAGATTTTCGGCAAACTTTGCGTTTTGCTCGATGAATACACGTCTGGGTTCTACCTTGTCGCCCATAAGCACCGAGAACATCTCGTCGCAGGCGATGGCGTCTTCAACAGTAACACGCAAAATGGTGCGGCTTGCGGGGTCCATGGTGGTTTCCCACAACTGTTCGGGGTCCATTTCACCAAGACCCTTATAGCGGTCGGCTTCAATGTTGACGCCGCCCATTTCAGCAACGATGGCTTCTTTTTCTTCTTCGGTGTAAGCGTAACGCTCGGAGCCCGACTTGGAACCCTTTTTGTAAATCTTATAAAGCGGCGGTTGCGCAAAGAAGATGTGTCCATCCTCAATCAGCTTCTTCATGTGACGGAAGAAGAATGTGAGAAGCAAAATACGAATGTGCGAACCGTCAACGTCCGCGTCGGCCATGATGATGATTTTGCCGTAGCGAAGCTTTGCTACGTCAAATTCTTCACCAATACCGCAACCGAGTGCTTGAATAATCGGGATAAGAGATTGGTTGGAATATACCTTGTCGAGTCTTGTTTTTTCAACGTTGAGAACCTTACCGCGCAAAGGCAAAATTGCTTGGAAGCGCGAGTTACGCCCCTGCTTTGCAGAACCGCCCGCGGAATCTCCCTCTACCAAGTAGAGCTCGGTGAACTCTGCGTTCTTTTCTTGACAGTCGGCAAGCTTACCGGGGAGCGTGGAGCCCTCAAGGAGTCCCTTGCGGCGTGTTGCTTCGCGAGCCTTTCTTGCAGCCTCGCGCGCACGGTATGCCGCCATTGCCTTTTCGAGAATCGCCTTACCGACAGAGGGGTTTTCCTCAAGATATTCCTCAAGTTTTTCGGTAACAAGAGAGTACAGGATGGTTCTCATCTCGCTGTTACCGAGTTTACCCTTGGTCTGACCCTCGAACTGCGCTTCTGTCAACTTGACAGATACAACCGCCGAAAGACCTTCACGCACGTCCTCACCCGAGAGGTTCTTTTCGCTCTCTTTGATGATGTTGTACTTTCTACCGTAGTCGTTAAAGACCTTGGTCAGCGCGGTCTTAAAGCCGATTTCGTGGGTACCACCCTCGATGGTGTTAATATTATTTGCAAAGGTGAGCAGTGCCTCGTTGTAGCTATCGTTATACTGCATAGCAACCTCGGCAACCCAGTTCTCCTTTTCGGCCTTCATATAGATGACCTCGGGGTGAATGAGCTCACACTTCTTTTGGTCGTTGATATATTCAACAAAAGATTTGATACCGCCCTCGTACATCAAATCGTTCTCGCGATAGGTGCCATCCTCAAGAACAGTACGCTCGTCGCGCAGATAGATGTTGACGCCGCCGTTGAGGAATGCTTGCTCACGCAGACGCTTGAGCAGGGTATCGTAATCGAATACAACCTCCTCGAACATTTCGGGGTCGGGCAGGAAGCGAACATAAAGACCGTGGCGGTCGGTTGCTCCCTCCTCTTTGAAGGGGCGCGCGACGTGACCGCGCTCGAACCTCTCGGTATAGCGCTTGCCCTCGTGGCAGTTGTCGATTTCTACCCAAGAGGAAAGCGCGTTTACAACAGATGCACCAACGCCGTGAAGTCCTCCGGAATATTTGTAGCCGTCACCGCCAAATTTGCCGCCTGCGTGCAGAACGGTATAAACCACCTCAAGCGTGGGAATGCCCATTTTGGGGTGGATGCCACTCGGAATGCCGCGACCGTCATCCTGTACAGATACGCTATTATCCGGGTGAAGCGTGACCTCGATGCGCTTACAGCGACCGGCCAGTGCCTCGTCGATAGAGTTATCGACAATTTCATATACCAGATGGTGCAAACCGCGCGCCGAAGTAGACCCGATATACATACCCGGTCTCTTGCGGACGGCCTCCAAGCCCTCCAATATCTGAATCTGACTTTCGTCATAAACGCGTTGTTCCAGATTTTCCATGTTTTATGTTTCCTTTCTGTTGGTGTCAGAACCTTTGTGATCTTGTTAAACTGAATAATCTATTTTTAGGACGAAGAGTTTTTTATTCAAACACCTCATCCACCGCTATCGCGGTCCCCCTTCCCCCGCTGGGGAAGGCTTTTATGTTGTTGCCCTTGATATTTTTATTGACGCGAATGTCACTTTTGCCTCCCTCCGGGAGGTAGCGAAGCGGCGCGAGTGCAATGAATAACAGTCCGGTGGACTGTTAGAACACGAGCGTGACCGAGCCGCAGCGAGACGGTGGTGAACGAAGTGAACCGGAAGGAGCACGCGGCACTTTAACATACCACTTGCAATAAGCAGAGTGCTTAACTTTCGTACACGGAAGGCTCCCTCAGTCGCCTTCGGCGCCAGCTCCCTCTCGGAGGGAGCCCTATGTTAGTTATCGCCTCATATGTTATTTGAATTGTATAACTTAACAAATTGATTTTTGCTTCAATCAATGTGTCGACCTGCCCACAAGCGATGCCGTTGCAAGCTGTGAAAAGCAGACCTTAAAGTTTCCCTCTCTATCCTTATACAAAACAAAGGACTTGGGAATTTCCTCGGATGCGAATTCCACCGCGCGCCGCGCGTCCGCCGCCGAGAGATATTTTTTCGTGATGGCGGAAACGGTTGCCGTGTCGGCATCAAAAATGCCAATGATGTTCCGCTCGCGTATGTTTTGATTGTTTCCTACGTGTAAATACATTTAACTTTTTCCTTCTTGAAAGAATTTTTATAATTGATTAGCATCTTTCTTGAAAGCCTCCCCTGTGCAAGGGGAGGTGGCATTTTCGTAAGAAAATGACGGAAGGGTTGATTTCATTCTTTTTTATTAGTTAGAACCAACCCTTCAGTCAGTCTGTCGACTGACAGCTCCCCTTGCACAGGGGAGCCTTGAAAGTAAAGCCCCTTATTCCTCTTTTTTATCTTTGCCTTGCTTTTTCATTCGATAGTAAAAGATCAACTCGGGAACAAGAAAACACAGACAAACAACAATAATGATCGTTGCGTATGCTAACGTTTCTGCATTGATGCTTGAATCAAAAAGTTCAAGCAAAGCAGTAAACATTTGAAGAACAATCATAATAGCTGCTGAAATAATGTTTCCTTTTCTTGGTTTTCTTTGTGCCTTGCAGAGTTGATACAACTCATACACACTCAAGCCCAAGATCAACAACAGGAGAAAAGCGATAGAAGAATTTGCTATAATTTCAATGATTTTTTCTTTATAAGTTTCCATATTTTCTATTTACTGAAAAGTCCCACTCTCTACCCTTATCATCTTGCCGCCGGCGATGCCCGAGGGCTCGCAAGTGGTGATGATGACCTGCCGCTCGCCAATTTTGCCCGAAAGATACGCGCGTCGCGTGCTATCAAGTTCGGAAAAGACGTCGTCAAACAGAAATACCGGCTTCTCGCCGCACACGGAGGCACAAACCTCCCCCTCGGCAAGCTTGAGTGAGAGCGCCAAGGAGCGTTGCTGTCCCTGCGATGCAAAGGCGCGCGCGGGCTTATCGTTGAGCAATATCTCAATATCATCCTTGTGAATGCCCCAAAGCGTGCTCCCTGCCCCGATTTCGCGGTCGTGGCGCGTGTTGAGAAGTTCCAAATATGCCGCCTCGGTCTTTTCTATATCCTCGTACTCCTCGGGAGATTGCTTGGAAGAACCGAGATACACAAGCTTTGGCGTTTCGCGCTCACCCGTCATCTCTCCAAAAAAGCGATTGACGTGCTCTTGCGCCATTTGAATGTAACGGTAGCGATATTTTGCAATCACCGCCGCTTCGTGCGCAAGCTGCGCCGACCAAAGATCGACGGTTGCTTCAAAGGTTGCCCTGTCGTCCTCGGCGGCTTTGATGAGCTGGTTGCGTTGCTTTAATATTTGATTGTAGCGTTGTAAACTTTTGAGATACATGGGATAGAGCTGTGAGAGCGCAATATCTAAAAAGTTGCGCCGCTCACTCGGTCCCTCTTTGATGAGGGAAAGATGCTCGGGACAAAAGAGAACAGTGCGAAACGCCCCCACAATGTCGGAGACCTTTGTGACCTTGTTTTTATTGTGCTCGATGTGCTTGCGTCTGCCCGGCATCATTCGAACGGTGATGTTTTGGCGACGAAGCGAATCGGTAAAATCCATTGACACCTCGCAACTTTCGGCACCAAAGAGGATCATTTCCTCATCGTGCGTGGTGCGAAAGCTTTTGCCCAGTGAGGTGAAATGAATTGCTTCCAAGAGATTGGTTTTGCCCTGTGCGTTCTCACCGCACAGAATATTCACACCACTCTCAAACTCAATTTCTGCCGCCTCAATGTTGCGAAAATTGCGAATGGAGATTTTGTTACATTCCATTTATTTGTATTACTCTTTCATACGAACGGGCAGGAGCATGAAGAGGTCGGTGCACTCCTCGTCTTCCTCTGCAGGCTCAATGTTGATGCTGGTGAGCGCCGAGGTCATGGAAATGCGAACCTTTTCTGCATCACTTGCGCGCAAGCTATCCAACAGGAAGCGGTTGTTGAACGCAATCAGGATGCGGTCACCCTCTTGGTCAACCTCAATCTCGTCATAGGTGCTACCGAGAGTGGAAACAGCGGAAATTTGCAGCACACCACCGTCAAACTCAAGCTTTACGTGAGAGCGAACGCTGCCCGCAATCTTTTCTTCGGTAACGAGAGCTGCGCGCTCGAGAGCAGAGATCATCTTTTCGCGGTCAACGGTTGCAAAAATGCGGTGCGTTTTGAGAATAATACGGTCATAGTCGATGTATTGACCCTCAATCAGACGGGAGAAGAATACCATATCGCCAATATTGAACACAATGTTCTTGCGGCTCATATAAATGCGAACGTCCTCGCGCTCGTCATCCTTGAGAAGTTTGAAGAGCTCGTTTACGGTTTTTGTAGGAATAATAAAGGAAAACTTCAATGCAGAGCCGTCCTCGTTCTTGTTTTCAAGAGCAGTCTTGGTTGCGCATCTTGCCAGCTTGTAGCTATCGCAGGAAACAGTGAGAAGCTCGTTGTCGCTGACGCGGAAATAACAACCGTTGAGCACGGGACGTTGGTCGTTGGATGCCATTGCAAACATAACCTTAGAAAGCATCTTTTTGAGCACTGCTTGACCGACTACAAAGCCATCCTCGGTAACAAGACGGGGGATAGTGGGATAATCTGCCGCGGGGAGTGCTGTCATTTTGTGATTGGATTTGCCGCTGGAAATGCAAGCTTGCATATTTTCGCTCACGGTCAAGGTAACACTGTCGCCATCCATTACGCGAATGGTTTGCACAAACTTTTGCGCGTTGATGATTGCCGCGCCTGCCTCTTCAACCTCGGCTTCGATTTGAACACGCATACCCTTTTCAAGGTCGAAAGTAGTCATTACACAAGAGCCGTCGGCGTTTGCTTCAATTAAAATACCCTCGGCAGCAGTTAAGGTGGACTTGCCGGATACTGCGCACATCAAGGGTGCTACTGCATCACTTACATATTGACGGTTGAATACAATCTTCATAAAAAATTCCTTTCTCAAATCGTTTCGTGCACTTGCGGTTGCTCGCGCTATATAACGAAAGAATGATATAACAATAAAATAGTAATATTAGTAGAGGCTGCGGAAACTGTGGAAAGCCTCTTATACGGTGACATATATGCAAAAAGACGCCTATGTTGTGCGTTTTGCATGTGGAAAAAAGGTTGAGAAAAATGCAGGAACACTGCCCCGAGGCGAATGTTGGCACAATGAAAAGTGCTAAAAGTACTGTTGGGTTTCAACTTTTCTTTTTTAAAATGCTTGTGAGTGGAAAACTCTTGTGGAAAACAAGGTGGGATAACCATCAAAAGCCAAATAAAACCAAACTTTTCCACCGCTCTCTTGTTGTGGCATTCCACAATCCTTTTTGCGGTACGTGAGCACTAAACAGTAGGGGGAAATGGGACAAACTGTGTAAAAAAAGAAAAATTCCAACAACTTTTCCACATCTGTTGAAAACTATGTGGAAAAGTTGGTTTGGTATATGGAAAACTCAAATTTCTTTTTTGAGTTCGTTGATCTCTGCAAGAAATGCAGAGCTTTCCAACATCTTGGTTTCGACCAAGCGGTGAGAAGAAATAATGGTGGAATGGTCACGCTCAAAAATTTTTGCAATACTCGGGAAAGACATCTCGGTCAACTCGCGAATCAGATAAATAGCAATGTGACGTGTGTTTGCAATATCCTTATTTCTTTTGTTGCCGGTCAAGCTCTCTTTGTTGATGCCGTATTTGTTGTAAACGAGATTGAAGATCTTATCAACAGTAACGCTTACGGGTTCAGCACCGCCGAGAAGCTCGGAGATGCACTCTTGTGCGAGTTCCATATTGATCTCTTTGCCGGAGAGGAAGGAAAGCGCACCAAGCTTTTTGATGGCGCCCTCGATTTGACGAATATTGGAGCGCAGGTTTTCACCCAAGAATGTGAGCACGTCATCGGGAATGGTGATGTTGACCTGCTCTGCCTTCTTTTTGATGATTGCAATACGCAATTCCAAATCCGGCGGCTCGATGTCGGCAAGAAGTCCCCACTCAAAGCGAGAGGTTAATCTATCCTCAAGTGTTTTGATATCTCTGGGAGGACGGTCGGAGGTCAAAATAATTTGCTTCTTTCCGTCGTACAAAGCGTTAAAGGTGTGGAAAAATTCCTCTTGCGTGGATGTCTTACCGGCGATGAATTGAATATCGTCGATGAGAAGCACGTCGCAGTTGCGATACTTTTCGTGGAACTCTGCCATGGTTTTGTTGGCAAGACAAGCAATCATCTGGTTGGTGAAATCTTCACCGCGTGTGTAGATGATTTTGATGTCGGGATTGTTCTCTTTCATGCGGTTGATGGTTGCGTGCATCAAGTGCGTTTTGCCAAGACCGCTGTTGCCGTAAATAAAGAGGGGATTGTATGTAGAAAGCGAACGTCTTGTATCCGACTCATAGTTGGCAGGTCGGTTGGCAACAGCCACACAAGCGGCGTGTGCAAATTTGTTTGTACTGCCTACAATAAAGTTTTCAAAGGTATATTCAAAATTGTAATCGGTGAGCGTATTGAGCGTGTTTTTAACCTCTGTTTCCTCTTTTTTTGGAGTTGTTTTTAAGCCGATTACATTGCTGCTGATGCTATCTGCCGCAGAAGCGGAACCTGTAAAAGTGAGGTTAACGCAGACGGTGAAACCCAATAACTGACAGAATTTTTGCTCGATGGTGGCAAGATATCTGTTTTTAACAATATCAAACTTAAAAGCAGAGGGAATTCCCAATGTGAGTGTGTACTCCGAGGAAGTGCTGTTCGCAGAAGAAGAATCGAAAGAAATAACGCTGATTTCCCCGAACCAAAGGTCGATAGACGCCTCGGGAATTTCAGAACGGAAGGATTCTTTTACCATGTTCCATATTTCTTTGATTTCTTCGATGTAGTTTTGAGAAGGCATTAACAATCTCCTTTCACAATTTTGATGTCGCGAGTTATAATTATATATATTATAACATATATAATAATATTTTACAACGCCCGCGCGTACAATTTACATAAAATTTACAATTATTATATCTTTAATAATGAAAAACACTTGTTGACAACTTCTCTTAAATAGGGTATAATGAGATAAAGCGAAGAATGAAGCAAACATACAACTTCAAATAAACCGATAAAAGGAAACTTATGAGATTACACTACGAAATTAAAGGTATGACCTGCGCGGCGTGTGTCAACCACGTGGAAAGAGCGGTTTGCAAGGTGGTGAGCGAAAAAGAGAACGTAAACGTCTCTTTGCTTACCAACTCCGTTTTTCTTATCGTAGATGATGCAACCGACGTAGAGAGCTTGGAGAGTCGCCTTGCCGCCTCGGTTAAGAGCGCGGGATATGAATTGGTGACCGAACCCCAAAAAGAGAAAAAAACGAATCAAGAGAGCCGCAAACGCATCCAAAGTCTTGTGTTGTCTGCTATTTTCACGCTTGGCGTGATGTATCTTTCGATGGGCTCTATGGCTGGGCTTCCCGCTCCCGTGTTCTTGAGAGGCGTTGAGAATGCCGCATGGATGTGCTTGGCGCAATTTTTGCTGACACTCCCCGTCCTCATCCTCAACCGCCGCTTTTTTATCAGCGGAGCGCGTGCTCTGTGGAATCGCTCACCCAATATGGATTCCCTCATTTGCGTGGGAGCGGGCGCGTCGGTTCTCTACGGACTTTTCGCGTTCGTGATGATTGTAACCGCCCAAAACGCAGAAACGGTGCACAACTATCTGCACGACCTCTATTTTGAGTCTGCCGCAATGATTTTAACACTCGTGTCGCTCGGCAAACTCTTGGAGTCCTTTGCCAAGGATAAAACCGCAGATGCCATTCGTTCGCTCTCTACCCTTGCCCCGACTTTTGTAACTGTTTTAGAAGAAAATAAAGAAACCCTCAAGCCCATTGAAGAACTTCAAAAAGGCGATATCATCCTCATCCGTGCAGGAGAGCGCATTCCTGCCGACGGTGTTGTGCTTTCGGGTAGCGGAAGCGTTGACGAATCTGCGCTGACGGGCGAAAGCATGCCTGTGGAGAAAACAGTGGGAACTGATGTGCGTGCGGCTTGCATACTGCTCTCGGGAGCCCTTACAGTGCGCGCAGAGCGCGTTGGTGAGGATTCCTCACTCTCTCGCATCATTCGCCTGCTTGAGGATGCCGCGTCCTCCAAAGCGCCCATAGCGCGCGTAGCAGATAAGGTGAGCGCGGTGTTTGTTCCCATTGTAATGGTGATTTCCGCACTTACGCTTGCTGTTTGGTTTATTGCAACGCAAAACGCAGAGCAAGCATTGCGCTCTGCAATCTCCGTATTGGTCATTTCCTGCCCTTGTGCGCTTGGTTTGGCAACTCCTACGGCAATTACCGTGGGCATTGGCAGAGCCGCCAAAAAAGGCATTCTCTTCCGCTCTGCGGAGGCGCTCGAAAAACTCTGCTCCATCAAGACTGTTGTCTTCGATAAAACCGGAACCCTTACCGAGGGCAAGCCGGCACTCACTGACGTATACGCCTATGGAACCACCGCAGAGGCTCTTTTGCTGACTGCCGCATCTGTGGAACACCTCTCCTCGCATCCCCTCGCGGAGGCGGTCTGCCGCGGTGCGGAGGAGTTTGGCATCGCCACACTCGAAACCGTCACCGATTTTGAAACCCTCGTAGGCATTGGCGCACGCGCCACCATTGATGGCAATACTTGCCAAATTGGCAGACCGAGTGCGGACATTCTTGCAAAATACCAAACGCATCAAAAAGACGCCAAAGTGCAAGAAAACACCGCTTTTTCGCTACACGTTGTGCAAAAAAGCGGTGTTTATGACATTGTTTCGGATGTTCAAAATTTAGAAAACCAAGGCAAAACGGTTGTGCTCGTCACACTGGATGACACTCCGATTGGCGTCCTCGCGCTTGCCGACCGCATCCGTAAGGAAGCCGCCAAGAGTATTCAAACGCTGAAAGAAAACGGTCTTTCCACCCTGATGCTGACGGGCGACAACGAGCGCACAGCTGCGGCAATTTCGGCAGAGGCAGGGCTTGACGGCTATCGCTCAGGACTCTTGCCCGAGGATAAAGAACGCATCGTACGCGAGCTTTCTGCGGCCTCTCCGTGTGCAATGGTGGGCGACGGCATCAACGATGCTCCCGCGCTCACAAGAGCCGATATCGGCATTGCCGTAGGAGCAGGAACTGAGGTTGCTATCGATTGTGCCGATGTCGTCCTTTCGGGTAACACCCTCTCTGGGGTAGCCGATGCCATTGGACTGAGCCGCGCGACCTTGCGCATTATTAAAGAAAACCTATTTTGGGCACTTTTCTACAACGCCATTTGCATTCCCGTGGCGGCAGGTGCTCTCTTCCCCTTCTTTGGCTGGCAGCTCAGCCCGATGCTCGCCTCAGCGGCAATGAGTTGTTCTTCGTTGTTTGTTGTCTCTAACGCGCTACGTCTGCGCTTTATTCCACTAAATAAAGGAGAAAAGAAAATGTTTGGAATGAAAAAGAAAGAAAACGTAACCCACACTCTCACCGTTGAGGGCATGATGTGTCAACATTGCGTAGCACACGTCAAAAAAGCTCTGGAAGCCGTCAAAGGCGTCACCCTTGTATCGGTAGACCTCGACACCAAAACAGCTACCGTAGATGCGTTATCGAGCGTCTCTGTAAACACCCTCATCGCAGCCGTAACAGCCGCAGGATATGAATGTAAGGAAAAATAAAAAAGCATAAAAATGGTAAAACTCACGATTGATAAAATGTTAGAAAAACGCGGCATTACAAGATACGAATTGGCAAAGAGAACAGAAATCAAATTTCAAACCATCGACCGTTACTATAAAAATCGTGTTATTCGCTATGACAGTTACATTTTAGATCGCATTTGCACGGTTTTAGAGTGTAACGTAAGCGACATTCTCGAGTATGTAAAGGATGAAGAATAATAACGAAGGGCGACCACAGGTCGCCTTTTTTTAACACGTAGCGAGAGAAATCGATTTTTCTCTTGACTGTTTTGCAAATTTGTGCTATACTGCAAGAGAAGAAACAGAAGAGGTTATAAAAATGAGTCAAATTTTGAAAACAATGCTCAAAAGAGCAAGTGCCCGTCCCCTGCCACCGCTTGAAGAGATTGAAAGTTTTGGCGCGGATGGCGAAGAAGTGATTTATCGCCTGCTTTGCCAAAATTTCGAGTGCGTCATTCGCAATGTGGTTGTTCCCTACAAAAATCTCTATCTCGAAAAGGATTTTCTCGTCATTCACAAGAATGTTCCCTTTGTTATCGAGGTGAAGAATTGGAAGGGCGAGATCGGTTGCGAAAAGAACGGTGATTTTTATCAAAATAAAGAGAACGGTGTGCATAAAACACTCAAAAGTCCCGTTGGAACCACGAAACAATTTATTGAAAAAATGCGCGCTTTTTATAAAATGAGCACGCCCGTGTGCGGATTGGTGATTTTTGCCGAGCCCGATTGCAAGTTGACCCTGCCCGAAGAAATAGACGGCATTGCCCTCCTTGCCCCTGAAAAAGCCATTACGTATATCAAAAATCGTGCCAAAAAGGCGGCACAAAAGGAGCTCTTTGCAGCTCCCGGGCAGATTCTTCACTGCACTCGCTTTTACAGCCGAAATAGCGAATTTTGCAAAGGCATGCTTGCTGATTGCTTTTTCGATTGCGATGCCGCTGACGGCTCTATTGTTCGCATTGACACGGGAAGCATCGCCTATTTGAGCGTGGAGACCCAACCCTTGAAGATGAAAGACAAGCTCTTTGTTACATTCACAAACGGCGCCACCGACGTTTTTTACAACCGTGACACAGTTTTTGACGTTGTTTGCCTTGACGGAACCTGCCAAAAAATCGCGCTCCACCGCGTGCGCCACATTGTTTTTTAATGCTATGCGTAGTTACAAAATAGAAAGTTATGTGCCTGAAGAAAGCTTCTTTGGCAACAAAAGCAAACTCTTTTGCCGTGCGTTGTTTGATAATTGTTTTGTGATAGACATTTTAAACAACAACCAAGTGCTTGCCGCCGGCAAGTCAGACGAACCCCTTGCCCTCTCTATGGCAAATGCTGCAACCTTATTGACATTGTTCGACGGAAAGGACGAGTTCTTTATACTCCCCCATAACAACGGAACACTCTTGGTTTACCCTGCTTGGCGGCAATTGAAATTTGCATTGGCGTTCTACTTTAAAGAGAACACCGACGAGGTGCAAAAATCTTACCAAAATGCACAACGCTATGCGTTTTCGGCACTTTTTGACACCGAAAACGAGGATGAATTCAACCAGCGGTTGCGTTTGGAAAGCAAGCTTTGCGCGCTTCGGTTTTATATGGAACATCTGTTTGGTGACAAATGTGAAACCAATGTAACGGCGCACATTTTGATGATTGCCAATCTTGTGGGATGCTGCTTGCAGAAAATATCGGTGCCCCATATAGATGTTGTGTTAAGCGAAGCAGACATCGAGCGCTTGGATGCATATCTCTTTTGCACCTTTTTAACTATGCGTCGCTATAACGGTAAGGTGAGTGCCCAAACCGATGAAAATGCCGAAAATTTAATACACGGTGTGCAAAAATACGGTTTTAGCATTCAACAAAGTGTGCAACAAAGGGGTGAAAATGCTACCGCATTTGATCTTCCCTCTCCTGCGGCGATGGCAAGTTTTGCAGAACACCCGTGTTTCCAAAAATACAAAATAGAAGAGGTGGATAGTGCCATTCGCTTGCATATTCCCCTCTTTCAAAAAGCATTGCTTTCTTCTTTTGGTGCACACAAAGCACAAAAGAAAATTATCCTCAATTTCTTCCCTATTCAATAAAAAAGACAGCACGCAAAAAATCTTGCGTGCTGTCTTTTTTATTTTAAGGTGCCAAAAACGTGATGATAGAGTCAACAAATTGCAGTATGCCGGGCATAAAACGGCAAAGCAGGCCCACAACAATAGGAACCAAAACCACCGTCAACACAACAGAAAGCCAACTCGATCCTTTTTGATCAAAACGCATTTCAGCACGGTATTTAAGATCTTCGGGAATGTAAAAATGATCTTTCATAAAATCAATTTTATAGGTAGCATCCCCTTCTTTTTTCTTCAAAAAATCTTGTTCTTCGCGGCAGAAAACCACCTTGCGCAAGAAGGCACTGCGGCAGAGTTCGTATCGAACAACAACGCTGCGGAACGCACCTGTTTCAAACAATGTCATGGCAGAATCGGGCGAAAGCGCTTCTTTTTGGATGAGCGTTCTTACAAACTCACCAACCATGCGACGACAATAAAACGTTGCAATGGCGGCAATGATAATACCCCAAATAATAGCCGGAATAATTTTGTTTAAAATGTTAGTGGTTTGTTCGGTGATGGCAAAGTTGTCGTATGCTCCAAAGTGAATGGAAAAATAGGTTTCTTGAAAGTAGTTTATCAGCTCGCCAATTGTGGAATTTTGATACCATGTAGCGATTTTCTCCCAAAAAGAGGTGTTCGCGACGAGCGAAAAAACGGCAATGGATTTCAACATATTTACTCTCCTTTTTGTAATGGAATCGGAGAAAAATTACTTTTTGATAACGTCAAGACCAATATACTTGCGCAGTACCTCGGGCACGGTTACGCTACCGTCGGCGTTTTGATTTTGCTCTACAAGTGCGGGGAAAATACGGCTGGTTGCAAGGCCGGAACCGTTGAGGGTGTGTAAGAATTCGGTTTTACCGTTGTCACGTTTTACACGCATCATACCGCGTCTTGCTTGGTAATCGCGCGCGTTGGAAACAGAGGAAACCTCTTTGTAGCCGTTCATAGAGGGAATGTTGATTTCAATGTCATAGGTGCGTGCCATTGATGCGGAACAGTCCTCGGCGGCAAGCTTTACGGTGCGGAAGTGGAATCCGAGACCCTTAACGAGGTTCTCTGCGTTGGTAACGAGCTCTTCGAAAGCCTCGTCACTCTTTTCGGGCAGAGTGTATTGAACCATTTCAACCTTGTTGAATTGGTGACCGCGTACCATGCCGCGCTCGTCAGCGCGATAGGATCCTGCCTCACGGCGGAAGCAAGGTGTGTAGCTGATATACTTTTTGGGCAGGTCAGCCTCGGTCAAAATCTCGTCACGGTGCAAGGAAACAAGCGCGGTCTCTGCGGTGGGAAGCATAAAACGACGTCTTTCGTCCTCTGCGGTCTCCATCCAATAAACCTCGTCTTGGAACTTGGGGAATTGACCTGCGGTAAGGCCGCATTCATAGCCAAGCATATGAGGAACGAGCATCAACTGGTAATTATTTCCAAGATGGAAATCAATAAAGTAGTTGAGCAGAGCCCATTCAAGGCGTGCGCCAAGACCGGAATAGATCCAAAAACCGTTGCCGGAGAGCTTTGCGCCGCGTTTGTAGTCGATAAGACCGAGATCGGTGCACAGATCAACGTGATTTTTGAACTCGAAATCGAACTTTCTGGGTTCACCGTGGTATCTCAGCGGCTCGTTGTTCTCTTTTCCGCCGGCAAGCAGATCTTCGTCGGGAAGGTTGGGGAGACCGAGCATAAAGGAGGTCAGTTGCGTTTCAACTTCCTTGAGTCTGTCGTCGTCAGCCTTGATTTTTGCGCCAAGCTCCTTCATTTCCGCAAAAATGGGAGCCATATCCTTGCCCTCTTTTTTGTATTGAGGGATAAGCTTGTTGGTTTGGTTTTGTTGTGCTTTAAGTTGCTCAACTTCGCCAATGATTGCACGGCGTTCAGCATCCAAGGAAAGGATCATTTCTATATCATTTTTTCCATCTTTTCCTTTTTTTGCCAATCTCGCAATCACTTCTTCGGGTTTTTCTTTAATATATTTAATATCTAACATGGTAATTCTCCAAATATCTTAATCGTTGTCGGCGAAAAAGTCTCCGCCGCAAATGCTCTTGAGGAGCTCAGCAAGGTCATCATCATCGCTGTAAGCCAGCTCAACAACCTTCTTTTTAGCAGTTTTGAGGATGCGAACGCGTCTGCCAAGAACAGAAACCGCGCGATGCTCGAGATCGTGCATGTAAGCTTTTCTTTGCTTGTTCTCGGTTTGCTCTGCATCATCAATTTCATCGGGGGTGTAGTTCATCAAACGAACGGTTCTTTCAACGTCACGAACGGAAAGGCCTTTTTCTACAATTTTTGCAGCCAAAGGAGCCATTTGATCTTCGTTTTCAAGACCAAGGAGCGCACGTGCGTGACCTGCGGAGAGCTCGCCTCTCTTTAAAAGATCCAAAACCTCGTCGGGCAAATCGAGCAAACGCAAGCAGTTGGTGATAGCCGAACGGCTCTTGCCCACTTGCTTTGCAACTTGCTCTTGAGTCAAGCCGAAACGCTCGATAAGAGCATCGTAAGCAAATGCTTCTTCCACGGGATTGAGATCTTCGCGTTGAACGTTCTCAATAACAGCAATTTGAGCCGCCTTGAGATCATCGCCATCAAGGATAACTGCAGGAATTTCGCTCAGTCCCGCCATTTTGGAGGCTCTCCAACGACGTTCACCTGCAATAATTTCGTAGTTCCCTTCCAAAAGCGCGCTTTCGCGAACAATAATGGGCTGCAAAACGCCAAATTGTGCAATTGAATCTGCCAACTGGCTGAGAGCTTCGGGAGAAAACTCCTTTCTGGGCTGGTCACTTCGAGGTTCTACTTGAGAAATACGCAAATTGGTGGCGGCAGACGTTTTATCGCTTGCTAAAATGTTATCATCAAGCAAGGAATAAAAGTCGCGGCCAAGTCCACTTCTTGATTTAGCCATTTTCTACCTCCTTAAATGCGCTCTGCAAGCTCTTTTGCAATGTTCAGGTACTCGGTAGCACCTTTAGAGCGTTTTTCGTGGTAATAAACCGGCAAACCAAAGCTGGGAGCCTCGGAAAGCTTAACGTTTCTGGAAACAGTGGTCTCAAACAACTTGTCGGCATAGTGCTTCTTCAATTCGTTGAGAACTTGCGCAGAAAGAATGAGACGGTTGTTATACATTGTAATGAGGATGCCGGTAACGTTCAGTTCCTTATTATAATGCGATTTGATGCGGCTAATGGTGAACATCAACTGAGAAAGGCCCTCAAGTGCGAAGAATTCGCATTGCATCGGGATAACAACGCCGTTAGCCGCGGTCATAGCGTTAACAGTGAGCATTCCGAGAGACGGAGGACAGTCAATAATGATGTAATCGAAGCCATCAAGAACGGGAGCGAGCTTGTTTTTGATGACAAATTCACCGTTTTCTACGTCTGCGAGCTCATATTCTGCGCGCGCAAGGGTTGTGTTGGTGGGAATAATGCTCAAATTGTCAAATCTTGTCTTAATCATAACATCTTGAACAGATGCATCGGTGGTCAACAAATCAAAAGCGGTCAGTTTGAGGCTCTTTTTGATAACTCCTACGCCACTTGTTGCGTTTCCTTGGGGGTCAAGGTCAATCATGAGCACCTTATAACCCAAAACACCAAGAGAAGCCGCGATATTAACGGCGGAAGTTGTTTTACCAACGCCGCCTTTTTGGTTTGCAAAAGCAATGATTTTTCCCATAAATTTTAAAATTCTCCTTGATAAAAGTTGTAAAGAGTCTGTTTTTATTATTATACCACATTCTTTGCAAAAATGCAATGATTTTTACAAAGAAATACAGAAAAATTTCATGTTTCACGTGAAACAACAAGAATAAAACGGAGTGTGTTTCACGTGAAACAATACAACCCAACAAAATAAAAAGTTTCACGTGAAACACATCGCTTTTGTAGCAAATGTTTCACGTGAAACTTGTTTTTATAAGGGTTTCTTTAGAATTGCGGCGTACGCACGCGGATATTGTGTGTGAGGTGTCTTTTTTAACTGAATTGCGATAATTCCGCGCGTTTCTTCTTGATTTTCGGTGGTTATTAGCACTTTTTGCTCAATTTTGAGGGTTTTGCCACCCAAAATTTGAATTGCGTTGGTCGCTTCACTCAACTCTTCTTCAAATTTTGCTCCTTTGAGAGCCATCAGTTGTCCGTCTAACTTCAAATAAGGTAAACACAGCTCGCAAAGAATATTCAAGCGAGCCACCGCGCGGCTGACAACAACATCAAACTTTCCGAGTTCTTTGCGTAATTTTATATCCTCGGCGCGCCCTGAAACGCCTTTTAGATTGGATAATTGCAAGATTTCTGCGCTTTTTTGTACAAAATCAATCTTTTTAGAGGTGCTATCCAATGCCACAATCTCTAAATCGGGACGCATAATGGCAAGTGGAATAGATGGAAAACCGGGGCCGCATCCCAAATCGAGCATGCGAGCACCTTGTGGAATCATATCCATTACCAAAAGCGAATCAATATAGTGCTTATCGACAATTCCAATCGGTTCGCGAATGGCGGTTAGGTTGGTGTGTGCGTTTACCTCTAACAAATGTTCGGTAAAGCGATAAAATTGAAGCATTTGCGCCTCATTTGGCAAAGAAATGTTGTTTTTTGTTGCCGCGGAGGTAAAAATCTGCGAAAAAGTTGTAAAATCCAAGGGAAAACCTCATTTCATTTCTAAATAAATCATCAAAACTGTGATATCGGCAGGGTTTACGCCGCTTACTCTTGCGGCTTGCCCAATCGTTTTGGGGCGAATATTGGAAAGCTTTTGTGCCGCTTCCAAGCGCAATCCTTTGATTTGCTTGTAATCGATATCCTCGGGGAGTGTTTTTGCCTCTAATTTCTTTTGTCTTTCAACGTCTGCGAGCTGACGGTCGGTGTAACCCTTGTATTTTGTGTCGGTTTCAACCGAAAGTCGCACGGAATAAGGCAAATTAGGGCGATTTGTATCAATTTCGGCTAACAAATCGTATGTAACCGCAGGTCTGCGGAGCAGATTTGCCAGAGATGCACCGGATTTGAGGGGTGTCTCACCAATTTCTTCGAGTAGAGGATTTGCAACCGCAGGGGAGACAAAAGTTTGCTCCAAACGCTCTTTTTCGGCTTCTTGGGCCTCTTTTTTAGCCAAAAAGGCTTGATAACGGGCTTCATCAATGAGTCCTGCCTCATATCCGATGGGAGTGAGGCGCAAATCTGCGTTGTCTTGGCGCAAAAGCAGGCGATATTCCGAGCGAGAGGTCATCATACGGTAAGGCTCGTTGGTTCCCTTGGTGACAAGATCGTCAATCAAGGTGCCAATATAGCTGCCCGAACGCGGTAATATAATAGAAGGAAGGTTTTTGACGCGTCTTGCAGCATTGATGCCTGCAACAAGACCTTGCGCGGCGGCTTCCTCGTATCCCGAGGTGCCGTTGAACTGTCCTGCGCCAAAAAGACCTTTGACGTGCTTGAATTCAAGGGTTGCATCCATTTGTAAGGGATCTGCGCAGTCGTATTCAATGGCGTAAGCGTAGCGCATGATCTCGGCATTCTCAAATCCTTGCAAGGAGCGCAACATTTTGACCTGCACGTCGGTGGGGAGTGAAGTGGAGAAGCCTTGCAGATAAATTTCGGATGTATCGGCTCCCATTGGCTCTACAAAGAGCTGATGGCGTTCCTTGTCGGCAAAACGAACGAGTTTATCTTCAATCGAGGGGCAGTAGCGCGGTCCTGTGCCGTGAATCTTTCCGGAATACATCGCACTACGCGTGATGTTATCGCGAATGATGCGATGGGTCTCGGAGTTGGTATAAACGATGTGACAACTGATTTGTTCAAAGTCCTTGAAGAAGTCTTCAGGGTGTTGAGAGGAGTAGGGAAGAATAAAATCGTCGCCCGGTTGCTCCTCAAGCACCGAAAAGTCGATGCTCTCGCGCTTAATGCGTGCCGGTGTTCCGGTCTTGAAACGCAGAAGCTTGACGCCAATCTCTTCAAGAGAGGCAGAAAGACCCTTGGCAGGCAAGAAGCCGTCGGGGCCTGCTTCATAGCTGACGTCACCCACAAAAATGGCACTTTCAAGGTAAGTTCCCGTGGCAATGATGACGGCATCGCAGTCCCATTTTTCACCGAGCCTTGTTCTAACACCCGAGACAAAAGTTGCTATTGAATTATCGTTATTTTGAAAATTCGCATTACATTCGTCTTGTTGTGAGACAAATATTGCGGTTATTTCGGATTGCACAACGCGCAAATTCGGAGTGGTTTCCAGCGTGCGTTTCATAATCGATTGATATTTCTTGCGGTCTGCCTGCACGCGCTTGCTTTGCACGGCAACGCCTTTTCCCATATTGAGCAGACGGGATTGCAGGGTGACCAAGTCAGCCGCGCGACCCATTTCGCCACCGAGAGCATCTATTTCATAAACAAGGTGTCCCTTGGCGGTTCCGCCAATCGATGGGTTGCAGGGCATATTGGCAATTGATTCAAACGACATGGTAAAGAGCACGGTATCCACGCCAAGGCGAGCCGAGGCGAGTGCGGCTTCAATTCCTGCATGTCCTGCGCCAATCACGGCAACGCGGCAAGAAAGAGAATTTTGGTTATTTTGGGGTTGATTTAACATTGAGAGGGAACTCCTTCAAATTTGAACTCAAAACGAAAACAAGACAAATATTGCTATTGTCAATAAATAACAAATTAGGAATAAAAGGGAAAATAGTTGTTCGAAAATCACTCAACGCGAGCGAGGTATTCCTCTTGCTCGGGGGTGAGGGTGTCGATGTGAACACCGGTGGAATTGAGCTTAATGAGTGCCACTTCACGGTCGATTTCGGCGGGCACTGCGTACACTTTTTTGTCCATTTCCTTGCCGTGCTTTGCAAGGTATTCAAGCCCCTTTGCTTGAATGCCGAAGGACATATCCATAATCTCTGCAGGGTGGCCGTTGCCTGCCGCCAGGTTGACGAGTCGACCGTCGGCGAGGAGGTTGAGCACGCGACCGTCCGCCATGCGGTAGCCGCGAATGTTGGGCTTGCGTTCCCAAATTTCGGTGGCGAGTTCTGCAAGGTGATCTTTGTTGATTTCCACGTCAAAGTGACCGCTGTTGGCAAGGAGTACGCCATCCTTCATTGTTTCAAAGTGACGCTTTACAAGCACGTCCGCACAACCGGTGAGGGTGACAAACAAATCGCCGTATTTTGCTGCCTCGTCCATAGGCATTACACTAAAGCCGTCCATGGTTGCTTCAATGGCTTTGATGGGGTCAACCTCGGTAACAATCACCACAGCGCCCATACCCTTGGCGCGCATCGCAAAGCCCTTTCCGCACCACCCGTAGCCCGCAATTACAACGGTTTTGCCTGCAATAATCAGGTTGGTGGCGTTCATAATACCGTCCATGGTCGATTGTCCTGTGCCGTAGCGATTGTCAAACAAATGCTTGCAATCGGCATCGTTTACGTCGATCATGGTGTAGTCGAGGAGTCCTGCTTTTTCGCGGGAGAGGAGACGGTGAATACCCGTGGTGGTTTCTTCGCAACCGCCAATGAGATTCTTTCCGTATTCGCGGCATTCGCCGTGAAGCAGAGAAATGAGATCTCCACCGTCGTCGATGATCAGATCAGGGCAGCAGGAAAGTGTCATTTTGAGGTGCTCAACGTATTCTTCCATCGATACGCCGTGGATGGCGTGAACAGGGAAGCCCTCGGCAGCAAGAGCCGCGGCAACGTCGTCTTGGGTGGAAAGAGGATTGCATCCTGTTACCCAAACCTCAGCACCGCCTGCGCGCAAAACCTTTGCAAGATAGGCGGTCTTGGCTTCGAGGTGAATAGACATCGAAATTTTCATGCCTGCAAAGGGCTTGGTTCTTTCAAATTCTTCTTTTATTTTATTGAGGATGGGGGTGTAGGAAGCCACCCACGCAATTTTATCGGCACCCGAGGGCGCGAGGTTGATATCCTTAATTTGGCTCATAATTTATTCTCCAATCAGACAAATGTTGCTATTCTTTGCTTTTTTAATAAGACATAAGCGACAAAAAGGATGTCGCAGGTGTGTTTTTTACTCCTCGGAGAGTCTTTTTACGTGCGCACGCATCTCAGGCATACGTTGCTTGCGATATTCCGAGGGGGAAAGCCCCAACTGTTTGATAAACGCGCGGTTAAAGGTGCGAGGGGTGTTAAAGCCCACAAGCGAGCCGATTTCCGTAATGCTCAAGGACGAGTTGAGTAGATATCTGCACGCCTCGGAGACGCGCAAAGAATTGATGTAATCGTTAAAGCGCAAGCCAAGGCGACCGCTGAACAAGTGCGAAATATAAAACTTATTCAAATGGAGCTTTTCTTCCAACAGGGAAAGAGACAGATTTTCGGCATAGTTTTGCGTGCAAAACGAAACGATGGTTCTCAAAGATTCGGAGTCACCCACGGGGAGCTTGGAAATTTTCATCATCGGGATGAGTTCTGCGCAAAGTGCCAACAAGTATCCGCGACGCAACTCGGATACGTGCGAAAATCCCTCACGTGTTACCGTATCGGTCAGGGCGTCGATGAGTGCGCGGATGCGCGGATCGTTTGCCGCTCCTGCAATTACGGGGGAGGTTGGCGTGCCAATGGTAAAGGTCTCCATCAATTCGGGAAGCAGGTCGGGCTTAAAGATAAAGCCAACGTGTGTTTCCTCGGTGACCTTTTCGTAGGAGTGAATTTGGTTGGGGAAGGTGAGAAAGATATCGCCTGCGTGCAACTCGTATCGCACCGAGTCGGCATAAGCAATCACGTCACCCTCTAAAAGGCAAATGAGCTCCAATTCACGGTGCAGATGCGGTATATATTGAATGTGGTGTCCGCTCAAAAACGCAATATCCTGCAGCTTGTGCTCATATTTTACATTTAACGACATATTAGAACTCCTCTTCCCAGCGAGGACGTCTGTTTTTCTTGCATACGGTGCGATAAATAACAACCAAAAGAATAACACCTATGGTCAATCCGCAAATAGCGGCAACCAAAGGAATGATGATTTCGGGGAATGTTTCGGGCGTGCAGATGTAAAGAGATTTGATCATCCAAGAAGCGCCTGCATTCTCTTCGTTCTTGGCAGAGCCCAAAATGGTGATGGAAAGAGGGGCGGTGGTGTCGATCAAAGAAGAAAAGGTAGCAATATCAAAGGTAATGGTTTGCCATTCGTTAGAGGTAGCGTTCACGTATGCTACGTAAGCAATAGGAGCACCATCCTTATCGGTACCCGAAAGGCGAAGGGTTACCGTGTAAGCGGTGGTTTGTGCAACCTGTTGTATCGAAAGTGTAGATACGTCTGCTAAAATCGAGGCATCGGCAAAGGTTTTTGTAATTCCTTCCTCGTTCTCGGGGGAGGAGAGTTTGGTCTTGAGTACGTCGGTACCCCAAACAGCAGAGGAGCCAAAGTACAAGGATTCGGTTCCGCTGTAGGGAGCAAAGCCGTCAAGGTCAGAGTTGGCAAAATCAACAAGAGTTGTTTGTTTTCCAACGCCTTCGCCAATATCGCCAGTGCCAACCATAAAGGAGGTAGAAGCTTGTACAGTCAAGAGTGTGGAGAACACACTCAAAGAGAGCAGGGTTATAACCATGCACAATGCGGCAAGTTTTACAAATCTTTTCATTTTTTAATCCTCGTTTTCTTCTTGTTTTTGTTTTGGGCGAATAATCTTGCGTGGAACGCGCAAGGAGATGGCACAAAGCAACTCATAGGGAATGGTGCCTGCGTGTGTTGCAAGTTTTTCAAGAGCAGTGGGGGTGTGACCGAAAAAGCTGACGCGATCGCCAACCCTTGCATCAATACCCGAAAGATCAATCATACATTGGTCCATGCAAATGCTGCCAATCATTTTTACGGGAAAGTCTCCGCTTTGCGTGTGCAAAGTGAGCGTTGCACCGCGGAGAGAGCGCGGAATGCCGTCGGCATATCCAATGGGGAGAACGCCGATAACGGTATCGTTAAGGGCAGTAAACCGACCGCCATAGCCGACCGATTCGCCTGCAGGAACCGTTTGAATATGCACAATATCTGCCGAAAGATGCATAACAGGTTGCAAATTCAGGCGTTTTGGCTTATATGTGGGCGGTGTGTAAAGCGCAAGACCGAGCCGCACACCGTCAAAAGCATCATCTGGGCGTGTCAGTGCGGCGGCACTGTTGCTCACGTGGTGAAAGGGAATAACCATGCCACGCTCCTCAAGCTTTTCTTTGAGACGTCGGTAGCGAGCGGCTTGCAGATTGGTTTTTTCTTTTGAGGTGGCAAGCGCTTCGTCGGCGCGCGCAAAGTGCGTAAACATACCGCAAATTTCAAATGCACTCTCCTCTTGGAGCGAGAGGATGTTTTGCACGGTTTCTTCTATCTCCGCGTCGGTGCGAGCCGGGTAGCCGATGCGCCCCATGCCCGTGTCAACCGCAATGTGAACGCGAAGCGGTGGGAGATTTTCCTCTTTGATGAGGGCGGCAAGCTCGCGCGCATAGTCGGGGGAGAGGAGTGTTTGAATAAAATCGAACTTTATCAATTCTTGCACGGTTTGCGGCTTTGGAATTGTGTAACCGAGAATGAGAACGTCAGCCTTTCCCTCTGCTTGATAATTCACGGGGTAGGCTTCCTCAAGGCAGGAGACCGCAAAAAAGTCACAACCTTCATCCAAAAGAGTCCATACGCAGGTATTGGAGCCGTGTCCGTAACCGTCGGCTTTCACAACCGAAATAATGCGTGTTTGCGGAGAGGTTTGTCGAATCTTTTCAAGGCAAGCTCGATAGTTGTTTTCCAGAGCGCCAATGTCAATCTCTGCGCGCTTTGTTGAATTGTAAAAAAATATGGGGGGAGGGGTCTTTGCGGTTTCGTCGGGAGATGTTTTCATTGCGTTCCACCTTTCTTACAAAATACTCTATTTATTATACCATTATCAGACAAATATTGCAATCCCTTTTTGCATCTTTTTCAAAATTTCTCATAAAAATAGTTATAAGAGACTGAAAACACACATAAAAATTGCAGACAAAAGCCAACCCTTCCGTCTGCCTGCAGCAGACACCTCCCCTTGCACAGGGGAGGCAGAAAACAAAGCACGGCTTACGTATAAAGAACGTATCTGCATAAAAAACAAGGAAAGACACATTTAAAGGGGCGGAACCCCAAGGCCTCCCCTGTGTAAGGGGAGGTGGCATTTTCGCAAGAAAATGACGGAAGGGTTGACTTTGTTAAGCTCAGCCCTGCTGATTGCGCAGATTAGAGGAGGAAAAGAGATGAAAATTCGACATTTTTTGCTATTTGTTGTCGTACTGATGTCGTCGTGGGCGCTTGGGTGCACGTCGGGAGGGGGCAGTCTTGACTATTTGAGCGAGGGCGGTCGCGCCGAGGTTGTGGGCGAGATGAGCGGTGTGGCATTCTCGGCAGTTGTGGAAATCGCCAAGAACGGTGAGCGTGTGCGCGTGGAGTATCTCTCTCCCGAGTCACTCAAGGGGATGATTTTTGTCACCGAGGAAGAGACGTGCGAGGTCTCTTTGGGAGATGTTAGCTTTTCTTGTGACCCTTGCGAGGTTGCAGGATTTTTGCGCCCTGCCACCGCGTTTTTGCAACACGGGGATGCAAATAGCGTGCAAAAAGAGGGGGAAAACAGAGTGCTGACGTTCCCCACGGGCGAGACGTTGACGCTATCCCAAAACGGTACACCTCTCTCGCTTGAGCGCGAGGACATCCACCTGCGCGTCATCTGGTGGGAGAACATATAAGTGCAGAACGCAGAAAAAAGAGTGCAGAAAGAAGGATACAGAAAGAAGAATACAGAAAGAAGAGTGAAAGAATCCCTTGTAGGGGATGACGTACAGAGTGATTATTTGGCGGTGTGCAGTAGAAAACGAAAGCGTACAACACCGCGCAACCCCCTCGTTTTTTGTCGCATTCACGCGCGTGTGTGATAATAAAATTAAAAAAATAAGTTGTTTGTAATTTTATTTGTGCATATTACACATTGACAAGTATAAAAATTTGTGATAAAATAACATATGATAGAATCCAAAATGGGGAACTATGGCCTCATTTTGAAAAAAGCCGAAAGCGTGATTGCCAAAAAGGGCAAAAATCGGATAACCGAGCGCATTTTGGGTTATACTACCAAGGCATACAATGGGGAAGGAGGGAATCTCTTGCGCAAATCAAAACGCACGGCGGCATCTGCCGCTCTGCCGCAGGATATGGCGGCATACTTGTTCCATCAAGGAACCAATTTTTACGCATACGAATATCTTGGCGCGCACTTTGCGGGCGAGGAGATCACCTTTCGCGTTTGGGCACCCAACGCCGAGTTTGTTTCGGTGTGCGGTGACTTCAATGATTGGAATCGCGATGCCGACCCCATGACACGCATCACTGAGCGCGGTGTGTGGGAGCTGACGCTTCCCGCAAGCCGTGTGGCAATAGGGCAGTGCTACAAATACTGCATCCGCAACCGCGGTCGCGAGCTTCTCAAAGCCGACCCCTACGGTTTTTCTATGCAACGTCCGCCCGAAACCGCCTCGCTGATTTGCAACATCGGTGGCTACACTTGGCGTGATACGGGGTGGCTCAACTACCGCAAAAAGCATTTCAACCGCGCAAATTATCTCTCTCAACCGCTCAACGTTTACGAGATGCATCTCGGTTCTTGGAAGCGCCATGATGACGGCAGTTATTACTCTTATGCCGAAACCGCAGGAGACCTTGCCCCCTATCTCAAGCAAATGGGCTACACGCACGTCGAATTGATGCCCGTGAGCGAATATCCCTTTGATGGATCGTGGGGCTATCAAGTTTGCGGCTATTACGCACCCACGTCTCGTTTTGGAAGCCCCAAAGATTTTATGGCGTTTGTAGATGCCATGCACGAGGCGGGCATCGGTGTCATTCTCGATTGGGTTCCCGCGCATTTTGCAAAGGATGCCCACGGTCTTTACGAATTTGACGGACAGCCCCTCTACGAATACCAAGGGCTCGACCGCCAAGAGCACAAGGGCTGGGGCACACGTTGCTTTGACCTTGGCCGCGAGGAAGTGCAAAGCTTTCTCATTTCCAACGCCGTTTATTGGCTCAAGGAATGCCACGTCGACGCGCTCCGCGTAGATGCAATGGCGGCAATGCTCTATCTCGATTACGACAAAGCCCCGGGCGAGTGGTGCCCCAATATTTACGGTGACAACCGCAATCTCGAAGCGATTGCATTCTTTCAAAAAATGAACGGCTATCTTGCCGCGAACTACCCCGACGTGATGACCATTGCCGAGGAATCCGCAGCCATTGTGCAAATTACGGGTTTTGAAAACGGTGGTCTCGGCTTTTCCTACAAGTGGAACATGGGGTGGATGAATGATACGCTTTCCTATGTAAAAGAGGAACCCCAATGGCGCTCTTACCACCACGGCAAAATGAATTTTTCCATTATGTATTCCTTTGGCGAGCACTACGTGCTTTCCATCTCGCACGACGAAGTGGTACACGGTAAAAAGTCTCTGCTCGACAAAATGGCAGGGGATTATGCCACCAAATTTGCGGGAGCGCGCACGTATCTCACCTATATGATGACGCATCCGGGCAAAAAGCTGCTCTTTATGGGCTCGGAGCTTGGCGTCTTCCGCGAGTGGGATTACGATGGTGGCATTGAATGGTTCATGCTTGACTATGATATGCACGCAAAGTATCAATTGTTCGTGTCCCGTCTCAATCATTTCTATTTAGAGCACCCCGAACTTTGGAATGCCGACGAGGGTCCCGCATCCTTTGAGTGGATCGACCCCGATAATAGCCAAGAGAGTATTCTTTCTTACAGACGTATTGCAAAAAATAGGGAAGAACTCGTTGTCTATCTCAATTTCTTGCCCGAAAAGCGCGAGGGCTTTCTCGCCGCCGTTCCCAAGGCAGGAAAATACGAGGAAGTTTTCAACAGCGACGCCACCGAGTTTGGTGGAGAAGGGAACCTCAACAAGGGTATCCTCACCGCCAAAAAGTGCACCCTGCCGCGCGGATACACGCACGCAGTCTCCATCACCCTGCCCCCTATGGGCGCGGTGGTACTGAAAAAGTGCAGAGCACAAAGGAGTGCAGAATGCAGAGTGCAGAGTGAGGTCAAAAAACAAAAATATTATATAAAAATATTCCAAGGAGGAAACGCGCACCATGTTTAAGAAAAAAGAATGCGTTGCCATGCTTCTCGCCGGAGGACAAGGCAGCAGACTTTACGCACTTACTCAAAAAACCGCAAAACCGGCAGTATCCTTTGGCGGCAAATACCGCATTATCGATTTTCCTCTTTCCAACTGCATCAACTCGGGTGTCGATACCGTAGGTGTCCTCACTCAATACCGTCCCTTGCTCCTCAACGAATACATCGGCAACGGACTTGCATGGGATCTTGACCGTCGTTTTGGCGGCGTTCAAATTCTCGCGCCCTATCAAGGGCAGAGCGGTGCCGATTGGTATCGCGGAACCGCAAACGCCATTTGGCAAAACATGGAGTTCATCAACCGTTACGATGCAAAATACGTGCTCATTCTCTCGGGCGACCACATCTACAAAATGGACTACGCAAAAATGCTCGAGCAACACAAAAAGAGCGGTGCCGCTTGCACCATTGCGGTTCTCGACGTTCCGCTGGAAGAAGCCAGTCGCTTTGGCATTATGAGCACAAATGAGGATGGCTCTATTTACAAGTTTACCGAAAAACCGAAGAACCCCGATAGCACCAAGGCATCTATGGGTATTTACGTGTTCACCAAGGATAAGCTCGAAGCATATCTCAAGGCCGACAACGACGATCCCACATCCTCCAACGACTTCGGCAAGAACATCATTCCCACCATGCTTGAGAAGGGCGAGAAGATGATGTCCTACTCCTTTGAGGGATACTGGAAAGACGTTGGAACCATCAGCTCCTTGTGGGAAGCGAATATGGATCTGTTGGGAGATACTCCTGCGTTCTCTCTCCTCGATGAATCTTGGAGAATTTACAGCCGTCACACGGCACAACCCCCGCAATACATCGCAAAGGGAGCCGTTGTTGAAAATTCCTCTGTTACGGCAGGCTGTCAAATTTACGGCACCGTGAAAAACAGTGTTCTCGGTGCACACGTAACCGTGGGCAAGGGTGCTATTGTAGAGGATAGCGTTATTATGAATGACGTCACCATCGAAGAGGATGCCACTGTTCGTTATGCAATTCTTGACGAAAAAGTAACCGTTGGCAAAAAGGCAACCGTAGGAGCCGCTCGCGAGAGCGGTGCCGAAATTGCCGTAGTTGGTGCCGACGTAGTTGTGAAATCAGGCGAGATCGTTGCCCCCGGCGCGATGCTCTCCGAATCTTAAGTGGAGGTAGAGGACTATGACAGTTGCAGGTTTGATTTTTTCCAACAAGCAAGACCAAGGCTTTCCCGAAATGACACGTCGTCGCACAACGGCAAGCATTCCCTTTGCATGCCGCTACCGTCTTATCGACTTTCCGCTTTCCAACATGGTCAATTCCGACATTAACACCATTGGTGTTGTTACGCACTATAACTACCAATCTCTGATGGACCACATCGGTGCGGGCAAGGACTGGGATCTCGCACGCCGTTCGGGTGGTATCAAAATTTTGCCCCCCTACGTAACCGCATACGAAAATCATGCCGCCGGCAAGCTCTATGAGAGCCGCCTCGAAGCCTTGATGGGTTCTGCAAACTTCATCAACCGTTGCGGAGCCGACTACATCGTGCTCAGCGATTGCGACGTGATTATGAACATCGATCTTTCCGCTGTTATCGAGGAGCACATTCGCAGCGAAGCATACATTACTTTGGTTGCCAAAAAGGTAAACGCAAAGGATGCACTCTTCGGCCACAATGCCGACGTGGTTGGCATTGCCGATGATGGCCGCGTAACCTCGCTTTCTTTCACCGCTCCCACAAAGGGCAACTACTACGCACACACCAACCTGATGGTTGTCAGCCGTGCGGATCTGCAAAACATCGTTTCCGATTCCATTGCACACCGTTACACAAGCTTTTCCAACGATATTCTCGCACGTCAGCTCAAAAAGAAGAACATTCGCGCGTATATCTACGACGGCTTCTGCGCATCCGTCAACTCGCTCGAGAGCTATTTCAACGTATCTATGAAAATGCTTGAGGATGACGTCAGAGCCGATCTGTTCGCCAACCGCGACCGTCAAATCTTTACCAAAATCCGCAACAGCGCGCCCACCAAGTATGATTCCTCGGCAAAAATCAGCAACAGTATGATTGCCGACGGTTGCATCATTGAGGGCGAGGTAGAAAACTCCATCATCTTCCGTGGTGTTCGCGTAGGCAAGGGAACGGTTGTAAAGAACTGCATTTTGTTGCAAGATACCTACGTAGGAGATAACGTACACCTCAACTGCGTTGTTGCCGATAAAAACGTCATCGTCAAAGAGGGCAGAACCCTCTCCGGCCACGAAACAATGCCCTTCTTCATCGATAAGGGAGCAACGGTTTAAGCAGCAGAAAACTTCGGTTACAAAAAACACATCAACGCAAAAGGTGACTTTCCAAAAGGCTCCCCTGTGCAAGGGGAGCTGTCACGGCTTGCCGTGACTGAAGGGTTGGTTCTAACTTGAAGAAATTGAAAGAAAGCCACAACCCTTCCGTCTGCCTGCGGCAGTCACTTTCCCTTGCCTTGCCGTGGTGTTTTTGCACACGGTAATCCTGCGCCATCTGTGACGGATGCGGAGCATCCGCAAAAAAGCAGGTCAACAAAAATTACCTAATAAACTCAATAATCAAAAAGAAAAACAAAAGGTAAATGAAAACTATGAAAAAAATTTTATTCGTTGGCGCAGAGGCAATGCCTTTTGCCGCCACGGGTGGACTTGGCGACGTTATGGGCTCGCTCCCTGCTGCTTTGGCGGCTACGGGAGAGGCTGAGGTCGCAGTCGTTCTGCCGCTCTATGCGGCGGTCAACGAAAAATGGCGCGCAGAGATGAAAGAAGAAGCCATCTTCACAGTCAATCTCGCGTGGCGTCAGCAATATTGCGGCGTTTACAGTCTTACCAAAGATGGCGTTAAGTACTATTTTATCGATAACGAGTACTATTTCAAGCGCCCCGCACTCTACGGATTTTTCGATGACGGTGAGCGTTACGCCTATTTTTGCCGCGCAATTCCCGAATTGATGCGCCACTTGAACTACTATCCCGATATTTTACACGCACACGATTGGCAAGCGGCTCTTTCGGTGGTTTATCTCAACCGCTTCTATCGCCACCTGCCCGAGTTTGCCAACATCAAAACCGTGTTCACCATCCACAACATCGAATACCAAGGCAAGTATGATTTCTCCATCTTGGGTGACGTTTTCGCCCTTGGCGACGAGGATCGCGCATTGATGGAAAGCGACGGTTGCATCAATTTGATGAAAGCCGCCATCGAGTGTGCCGATGCGGTTTCCACGGTTAGCCCTCGCTATGCCGAGGAAATCAAAACCGCAGAATACGCACACGGTCTTGAGTATTGCCTCACGGATAACGCATACAAGCTGCGCGGTATTCTCAACGGCATCGATTACAACTATTACAATCCCGAGGGCGACCCTGTTCTTTTGGCAAGCTTTACCCCCACCCGTATGGCAGGAAAAGCCAAGGACAAGACCGCCATGCAAAAAGAAGCAGGACTCCCGGAACGTGCCGACGTACCCTTGCTTGCCGTCATTTCCCGTTTGGCTTCTCACAAAGGCCTTGATATTGTCTCCGAGTGCATTTGGAGCATTGTGGAAAACAACGACGTGCAGCTCATCGTGCTCGGCAAGGGCGAGGAAAGATACGAAAAACTCTTCCTTGACCTGCAAGCCGCATATCCCGAAAAGGTGCGCGCGCTCATCACCTACGACCGCGACCTTTCCAAGCGCATATATGCCGCAACCGACATCTTTTTAATGCCCTCCAAGAGCGAGCCTTGCGGACTTTCGCAAATGATTGCATCTCGCTACGGAGCCATTCCCGTAGTTCGCGAAACGGGCGGACTCTATGACTCCATCAAGCCGTTTTGGATGGACGGTTGCAAAATCAAGGGCAACGGCTTCACCTTTGCCAACTATAGTGCCGACGAACTCAAAGAGCGCACCGAAGCGGCCATCGCGCTTTGGAACGACGCCCCCTTGCGCAAAAAGTTTGTCCGCAAAATTATGGAAACCGACTTCTCTTGGAACACATCGGCCGAGCAATATCTCGAGATGTACAGAGAAGTGTAAAAATGATACCAACCCTTCCGTCTGCCTACGGCAGCCACCTCCCCTTGCACAGGGGAGGCAAAGAGGGCTGCTCTCGCTTTTTTACTTTGGGTTTTCGATTTTTTTACAACAAAGAGGGAAAACAAAGGAGTTAAAAAACGCCTCCCCTGTGCAAGGGGAGGTGGCACGAGCTTGCGAGTGACGGAAGGGTTGGCATTCAACAATCCTAAATTTTAACAGCAAAGTGCAGAGTTAAAAATGGTACATTGTAGGGGCGACCATTGGTCGTCCGCATAATGACCAAAAAATTCGCGGACGTGCAATGCACGCCCCTACATTGAAATTATAACATTTCTTGTGGGGGCGATGCTTTGGGGGTCCCGCCGCAAACGAATTCAAACAAAACAAAAACCCAACCGGTAGGGGAGGGGCAATTTTTGCGAAGCAAATTTGCCACGTAGCGAAGCGGAGTTTGCTTGCCTCCTCCCGAAAACAAACGATTATCGTGTGTAAAAACGGGCGATTCGTGAATCGCCCCTACAACCAAATTTTATCATACACCGTAGGGCGGTGGCTTGCTACCGCCGTAAAACATCAAAAACAAAACCCGCAAACCCCAAATAGATACCCCACGGAGGCCCAACGAATGAATTATAACCCCAACAGTACCGAAGTCAAATCACTTATCGAGGGCGTTTTGCAACGCCATTTTGGATGCAGTGCAAAAGAAGCATCTCGCGACCAAATGTATAAAGCTACTGCCATCACTGTCAAGAATATTTTGAGCGATAAACGCTCTGCCTACAAAAAGAAGGTCAACGAGGCAGGCGCCAAGCGCGTTTACTATATGTGCATGGAGTTTTTGCTCGGTCGCTCGCTCAAAACCAATCTTTGCAATCTTGGTCTTGCACCCGCATACGAAAAAGCCCTCGAAAAGCTTGGCTTCAAGCTTGAGGACCTTTACGAATGCGAACCCGATGCGGGACTTGGCAACGGTGGTCTTGGCCGTCTTGCCGCTTGCTTTATGGATTCGCTTTCCTCGCTTGATTATCCCGCAACCGGTTTTTCCATCTGCTACGAATACGGTCTTTTCAAACAAATGATCGTTGACGGTATTCAAGTAGAAACCCCCGATATTTGGCTGCCGGGTGGCGAGGTTTGGCTCGTTCCCCGCACCGATCGCACCTACAAGGTTCGCTTTGGCGGACGTGTGCGCGAGGAGTGGAAGCCCGACGGACATTGCGAAATTCTTTACGAGGATGCCGAAGAAATCGAGGCAGTTCCTTATGATATGATGATTTCGGGAGCCGATAGCTCTGCCGTTAGCCAGCTTCGCCTTTGGAGAGCGAGAAATATTCAAAAGTTCGATATGCGTCTCTTCACCCAAGGACAGTACACCCAAGCGCTCGAGCAAAGCACCAATGCCGAAATCATTTCCAAGGTGCTCTATCCCTCCGATAATCACGCAGAGGGCAAACTGCTTCGCTTGTCGCAACAGTATTTCTTGGTTTCTTCGTCTATTCAAAGCATCATTCGCGACCACATGGCGGTTTACGGCAAATTGGATAATCTGCCAGAAAAGGTGGCAATCCACATCAACGATACCCACCCGGCTCTGTGCATCCCCGAATTGATGCGTATTCTCACCGACGATTATTTCTTCTCGTGGGAAAAGGCGTGGGATATCGTCACACGTACCGTTTCCTACACCAACCACACGGTTATGCCCGAGGCACTTGAAAGCTGGAACGAAGACCTCTTCCGCCTCAAACTGCCCCGTATTTATATGATCGTTAAGGAAATCAACGAACGTTTCTGTGGGGAGGCATGGAAGGCATTCCCCGGCAACTGGAACCGCATTTCTGCTATGAGCGTTGTTGGCTACGGTCAAGTGAGAATGGCAAATTTGTCGGTTATCGGTTCGCACTCGGTAAACGGTGTTTCCGAGTTGCACTCAAGCATTCTCAAGGATTCCACCTTCAAAGATTTCCACAAGATGTACCCCTACAAGTTCGATAACGTCACAAACGGCATCGCACACCGCCGCTGGTTGTGCTATTCCAACCCCGGCTTGGCGGCTCTGCTTGACGAGTGCATCGGCACCGATTACCGCCACCATCCCGAGTCTCTTTCCGATTTTGCCAAGTTTGCCGACGATGCCGAGGTGCGCAATCGCGTGCGCGCCATCAAGCACCAAAACAAGGTCAACTTCTCCAAAATGGTCAAGGAGAAAACCGGCAAAATTATCGATACGCACTCTGTTTTTGACGTACAAATCAAGCGTTTGCACGAGTATAAGAGACAACTGCTCAACGCGCTCAACATCATCGGTCTTTATCTCGACCTCAAAGAGAACCCCAACCTCGACATCCAACCCCAAACCTTTATTTTTGGAGCCAAGGCGGCGCCCGGCTACGATATGGCAAAGCGCATCATCAAGCTGCTTTGCATGATTAGCAAGGATATCGACCAAAATCCCAAAATCAAGGAAAAACTCAACGTAGTATTCCTCGAAAACTACAGCGTCAGCATGGCAGAGGCGCTCATTCCCTCGGCAGAAATCAGCGAGCAAATTTCCTTGGCGGGCAAAGAGGCGAGCGGTACGGGATGTATGAAATTGATGATCAACGGTGCGCTCACCATCGGCACGCTCGACGGTGCAAACGTCGAAATGCAAGAGGCGGTAGGAAGTGAAAATATCTTCATTTTCGGATTGACTGCAAGTGAGGTAGAACAGCTTTGGATGAGCGGCTACCGTGCGGCAAACTATTATATGTCCAACGAGAGACTGACACGCATCGTTAAATATCTTTCCACGGGCTTTGCAGGCGAATCCTTTGCCGATATTGCCGCATACCTGCTCAACAACGGTCACGGCGTGGCAGACCCCTATATGTGTCTGGCAGATTTCGAGTCCTACTATCAAACGCACAAGGCGATGATAGAAACCTATGCCAACAAGGATGAATGGAACCGTATGTCGCTTTTGAATATTGCCGCCGCAGGCAAATTCGCCGCCGACCGCTCCATCGAAGAGTACGCCGACCGCATCTGGGGACTGAAAAAAGTGAAGTGATTAAAAAAGATAGGCACAACCCTTCCGTCATTTTCTGACGAAAATGCCACCTCCCCTTGCACAGGGGAGGCTAATAGAAAATCCGCATATTTTTTAATCTTTGTGTTTTTTTTGTTATGATGAAAACAAAAGAAAAAATCAGCAACAAAGCAAAAACGTTTTTTCTTGTGATAGAAAGAGAGACGACGAAACAACAAAAGCCTCCCCTGTGCAAGGGGAGGTGGCACGGCAAAGCCGTGACGGAAGGGTTGGCATCTAAATCAAAACAAAAACCTTTTGAAAGGCTGTGGGGAAGACCTTGTCGGTTTTCCCCACGAGGCTGTAAATATGCTGATTCGATTACACGAACAAATCGAAAACACCGCACACGCCCATCTTTGGTGGGAGGTCGACGGTCATAAAACGCTCACACCCGGGGCACAACCCAAGGGCACGGTCATCACGCTTTGTTTGGAGCTTGACCGCGCGTGGGGAGCCGCGGCTGTGGTTTGTCGCATCGCTCCCGATGGCGGAGAGGAAAAAGACACCCCCCTGCACCTTGAAAAAACGGAGAACGGTGTTGATTTTTACACGCTTGCGCTTGACACAAAGGAACTCTGTGCAAACTCCGAGAGCGGTCTTTTCTATTATGAATTGCTCCTCGTTCGTGGATGGGATACCCTCTTTTCAAGCACGCCCAACAACGTCGATTTGACCTTCGAACGCGAGAGTGGTAGCCGTTTTCGCTTGTTGGTCTACAAAAAAGACTTTTGTGCCCCTGCGTGGTTCGCGGGCGGAGTGATGTATCATATCTTTCTCGACCGCTTCTGTCGCGGAGAGGGAGCGACCCAACTCCATGCCGATGCCACCGTCAATTCCGATTGGCAAAACGGTATTCCGCAGTATCCGCGCAAAAACGGTGACCCCATCCCCAACAACGTCTTTTTTGGCGGAAATTTGTGGGGCGTTATCGAAAAACTCGACTATTTAGAGTCTTTGGGCGTTACGGTGCTCTATCTTTCGCCCATCTTCAAGGCATATTCCAACCACCGCTACGATACGGGCGACTACGAGGTCATCGACGAATTTTTGGGCGGTGAAGAATCCTTTGACTCCCTCATTAAAGAGGCGCACAAAAGGGGAATGCGCATCATCCTCGACGGTGTTTTCAACCACACGGGCGACGATAGCCGCTACTTTAACCGTCGCGGCAACTATAGAGAGGTGGGCGCGTATCAATCGCAAGAATCCCCCTATGCCAAGTGGTATCATTTCCGTTCTTTCCCCAAAGATTACGAATGCTGGTGGAACATCGAAATTCTGCCACGCCTCAACCACGCAAACGAGGCGTGCCGACACTACTTTACGGGCAAGAGCGGTGTGCTTGCCAAATGGACAAGTCGCGGTGTTGACGGTTGGCGACTCGATGTTGCCGACGAACTCTCTGACGAATTTTTAGACGAATTGCGCCACGTAGTCAAGAAAAACACCAAAAACGAGGGGCTTATCATCGGAGAAGTTTGGGAAAACGCCGCTGATAAAATCGCCTACGGCAACCGACGTCGCTATCTTTCGGGCGAGCAACTCGATAGCGTGATGAATTATCCTTTCCGCAATGCCATCCTCGCTTTTGTGCGCGATGGAGATGCCGAAACCTTTTATCACATCCTTGCCGAAATTTACGCATCCTACCCCAAAACCGTCAGCCACAGCCTGATGAATCTTTTGGGCACGCACGATACCGCACGCATCCTCACACTCTTGGGGGACGGCGGCAAGGGAGAGTGCTTGCCAAACGATACCCTCGCGTACCTTACCCTCACCGGGGAGGAGCGCGAAAACGCACTAACGTTGCTCAAAATGGCATCCGTGTTGCAGTTTACTGCTTTTGGTGTGCCGTCGGTCTATTACGGCGACGAGGCGGGCGTCGAGGGCTACGGCGACCCGTTCTGCCGCAAGCCATTCCCGTGGGGCAGAGAAGAGCAAAGCTTGCTTTCGCACTACCGTGCACTCGGAAAATTGCGTTCGGAGCACTCGGCACTCACGGATGGAGACTTCCGCTTTGTCGAACACGATGAAACCTCTTTTGTTTTCGAAAGAGCCAACGCAAAGGAGCGCATCCTTGTTTTCGCCAATATGGGGGATGCCAAAACCTTTGCCATTCCCAAGGGATGCAAAAATGTCCTCACAGGCGAGAAGCTTGCGGGCACAATCACCCTCGGGCACGCCGAATGGGCGGTTTTATTGGTGAAATAAATTTTTATCAAACAAAGTGGAGACTACTTGAAAGGCTCCCTTGTGTAAAGGGAGCTGTCAAATGCCGCTTGCGGCAGTTGACTGAGGGATTGTCCTTGTTCTTATAACTTGTTTTCACAATCCCTCCGACACGGCCTTTGCCGTGCCACCTCCCTTTACACAAGGGAGGCTTGTGGTTGCGCTGCTTTTTAAAAAAAACGGTCAACGGTGTTGCTTTTTATGCATCAACTGTGGCTTTTTATTTGAAAATGATTGGAAAAATGTAAAAAAAGTATTGACAAATACAATAAAAACGGTTATAATATTTAATGTCGCATTTTATGTCAACCGAAAAATGGGAGGAAGATGGTATGATTTTGGATATGCGCCCGATGCTTCGCGGTGAAACAAAACATATTCACA
>JAZOMJ010000066.1:0-5096 GCA_045653865.1 Eubacteriales bacterium | reverse complement strand
GCTTTTGGAGAATACATAAGGACGTGTTTTTTGTGGGGGCACCTTTTTCGCGAAAAAGGTGCCCCCACAAAAAACACGTCCTTATGTATTCTCCAAAAGCAGCCCTGCCGAAAGGAGCGCGCGGTTCCAAAGGCGGTAGGCGGTGCGGCGCGAGAGTCCCATAAGCCCTGCGGTGCGTTCGATGCTCTCACCCTTGACGTAGCGGTAATACAAAATCATTTTTTCGCGTCCGTTTTTCATTTGCCCCAAAAAGGTAGCAATCTCGTAAATGCGTGACTTCCAATAGGCTTCGTCACCTGCAAGAATATCCTCACAATCGCAAAGCTCGTCGAATTTTGCGGCACGCTTTCGCTCGTATTTTCGCAATTTAAGCATATCCAAACACAGCTGATAGCCACACAAATAATTGCGTGCAACCTCTCGTATTCTCATTTCTTCCTCTTGTGTCATTTATTCACTTCCTTTCTGTTTCGCAAATCCGTAGTGAAATGTCGATTTTTTTAGGATTTTCAAATTTTTTGTCGAATTTTTGCGATTTCTATTGACAAATCTTCGGAAATCCGTTATAATATTGATGGTACACACATTATATCGGAAAACCGAACTATTGTCAAGTGGTATTTCGTATTTTCTTGATATTCTCCGCTTTACACAAAAGCGAAAATAATAAATTGTATAATTTTGCCAAATATAGGAGAAAAAGGAATGGAATACTCGATTTTTGAACGTCTCCTGCAAGAAAAGGGCGCAACGGTTTATCAGGTCTCCAAGGCGACGCACATTGCCGCCTCAACCTTTACCGATTGGAAGAATGGCCGCTCCACACCCAAGGTGGATAAGCTTGCCCGCATTGCCGAATATTTTTCGCTCACGCTCGACGAGCTGATGGGCACCTCCAGCGGTACGCGCGACACCGAGTCGGCTCACCGCCATTTGCGCGCGCGCAAGATGGTTCCCGTTATTGGCGTTATTCGCGCAGGTCGCCCCATCGTTACCGACGAAACCATGCTTGGGCACGAGTTTGCCGACGTTGACGACGTGGAAGATTACTTCTATTTAGAGGTTTGCGGTGACAGCATGAAGAACTGCGGCATTGTGGATGGAACCTACGTTCTCTTTCACAAACAGCAATATGCCGAGAACGGTGACATTGTTGCCTGCTTGGTGGACGGTGAAAGCGCAACGGTAAAGCGTTTTTCCAAGGAGAACCGTCGCATTCTCCTCTCCCCCGAAAACGAGGACTACTCCCCCATTCAACTCTCGCCCGAGGATTTTGAAATCGGCAGAGCACGCATTCTCGGCGTTGCCGTAGAAGCAAAAACAAAATTTTAACCCCGTAAAGGAAGTATCATTTTATGATTGCAATCAGCACAAACGATCTTTCCTTTTCGGTGGGAACGACCGTTATATTAGATAAGATAAGTTTTGCTCTTGAGGAAAACGATAAGCTCGGCATCATTGGCGTCAACGGTTGCGGCAAGTCCACGCTTTTGCGACTTTTGACGGGTGCCACAGAGCCGACCTCGGGCGAGGTTTATCTCTCGCGCGGCAAAACGATGGGTATTTTGACCCAGGATGGCGCGTTTGACTGCGAGAATGAAGAGCAAACCGTAATTGAGCGTATGTACCGCTCTTTCCCCCGTCTGCTCGAAATGGAAGAACGCCTTGCCGTTCTTGAAAAATCGCTTTCGGGCGGTGACGAGCGCACCATTCACGAATACTCCGACCTCAACGAAAAATTTGTTGAGAGTGGCGGTTTGGAGTTCCGCTCGCGTTGCGCCTCTATCCTCGCGCGCCTCGGCTTTGATAAGCTTGCATCCGCTCAACCTGTTTCCACCCTTTCGGGCGGTCAGCGCACACGTCTGGCGTTGGCGGTTGAATTGGCACGCGAGCCCGACATCCTGCTGCTCGACGAACCGACCAACCACTTGGATATCGAAACGCTTGCGTGGCTGGAAAGTTTTCTTTGCTCCTACCCCAAATGTGTTATGATCGTTTCGCACGACCGTTACTTTTTGGATAAGGTGACAAACAAAACACTCTCGATTGAGCATCACCACGCAAAGCTTTACCGCGGCAACTATACCAAAAGCATGGAGCAACGCCGCATCGACCGCGAAATTGCCGAAAAACATTGGAAGAACCAACAAAAAGAAATCGCACGGCAGGAAGCCTACATTGCGCAACAACGTGCTTGGAACCGCGAACGCAACATCATTGCCGCCGAGAGCCGACAGAAGCTACTTGACAAAATGGAGCGCGTGGAACGTCCGCAAAACGATCCCCGTGCCATTCGCATGCGCTTTGATGAGGCAAGCACCTCGGGTAACGACGTGCTCGAAGCACGCGGACTTTCGATGGCGTTTGGCGAACGCAAGCTTTTTGAGGATATTTCCTTCCTCATTAAAAGAGGCGAGCGTGCCCTCATCATCGGCCCTAACGGCTGTGGCAAATCCACACTCATCAAAATCATTTTGCACAAGCTCGCGCCCACGGCAGGATCTTTGACAGAGGGCTACAACGTGCACGTGGGCTACTACGATCAAGAAAACCAAAACTTGACCCCCGAGAACACCGTGCTCGACGAGCTTTGGAACGCCTACCCCACCAAAACCGAAACCGAAATTCGCAATACGCTCGGACTCTTCCGCTTTACGGGCGAGGACGTTTTCAAAACCGTGAGCGTTCTTTCGGGCGGTGAGAGAGCAAGACTGACGCTTTCCAAGCTCATGCTCTCGCAAATGAATTTGTTGGTGCTCGACGAGCCGACAAACCACCTTGATATCGATTCTCGCGAAGCGCTTGAATCGGCTCTTGAAAAATTCGAGGGCACGATTGTAACTGTTTCGCACGACCGTTATTTGATTGAAAAATTAGCAACACGCATCCTGCAACTCAAGCCCGGTCGCGCGTTTGCGGGAGATCTTTTGGATTATCACATTGACAACGTCGGTCACGCCTTCAGCGAATTTGAAACCTACAAAAACGCACGCATTGCCGAGTTTGAAGCAAGCGACACGGCAACGGCATCTGCCACTGCGCAAAGTTCCAACAAAGAACAGTACCTCAAAAACAAGCAGGCAACTGCCGATGCACGCAAGCGCAAAAACTATTTTGACAAGCTCCAACGCGAGTGCGAGAGCATTGAGGGTGAGCTTGCCGCCATTGAAGAAGAACTGTTTGGGTCTGCCGCCGCCGACTATGTGCGTGCCGCTGAGCTTGACGAACGTAAGAACGCTCTGGAAGAACGTTTGATGGAAATTTATGAAGAATTGGAGGCAGCCGAATGAAAAACTCAACCAAACGCAAGGGATTGATTGCAAAATTCCTGCCCTATTACAAGCCTTACCGCGGCATTATGCTCTTTGACCTCTTTTGTGCCGCACTCACCACGGTTTGTGAGTTGGTGCTCCCTATGGTGGTGCGCACCATCACCAATGCGGCATCGGGCGAGGATATCGCTTCGCTGACCCCCAAGCTCATTTTGGGCATTGGCGGTATGTATATTTTGCTCCGCATCATCGATACAGCCGCAAACTACTTTATGACCTCTATCGGTCACATTATGGGTACGAAGATTGAAACCGACATGCGTCGCGATTTGTTCGCACACTTGCAAAAGCTTTCTTTCTCCTACTACGACAACACCAAGGTGGGAACCTTGATGTCGCGTATCACCACCGACTTGTTTGACGTAACCGAGTTTGCACACCACTGCCCCGAAGAATTCTTCATTGCGGGCGTCAAAATCATTGGTGCATTCATTTTGCTTTGCACCATCAACGTGCCGCTCACACTCATCATTTTCTCGGTCATTCCCCTCATTCTCGGCTTTTCAATTTTCTTCCGTCGCCGTATGCGCAACAACTTCCGCGAGTCGCGCAAGCAAATCGGTGAACTCAACTCGCAAATTGAGGATAGCCTACTTGGCGTTCGCGTGACGCGTTCCTTTGCTCGCGAGGAAGAGGAAAAAAGAAAGTTCAGAGAGGGCAACCACGATTATTTGCGCATCAAGAGCGAGCGTTACCGCATTATGGGCGCGTTCCACTCCTCTACCCGTCTGTTTGACGGTTTGATGTATATCCTCGTTGTGGTTGCAGGCGCATTTTTTATGATGGACATTGGAAATCTGCCCACCATTACCCCTGCCGACTATGTTGCCTATTTGATGTTTGTTTCTACTCTGCTCACCTCCATCCGTCGCATTGTGGAGTTCTCCGAGCAATTCCAACAAGGTGTTTCGGGCATTGAACGCTTCCAAGAAATTATGGAAACCGACCCCGAAATTCAAGATGTCCCCGGCGCCACCGATTTGTGTAACGTCAAGGGTTGCGTAGAATTTTGCGACGTTTCGTTCCGTTATGAAACCGAGACCAAAAACGTGCTCACCCACCTCAATTTGACGGTACAACCCGGTGAAAACATTGCACTGGTTGGCCCCTCGGGTGGCGGCAAAACAACGCTCTGCTCGCTCATCCCCCGCTTTTACGAGGTCTCCTCGGGCAAAATTTTGGTGGATGGCAAGGATATTCGCGAGGTTACCATGCACTCCTTGCGCAACTGCATTGGTGTGGTTGCACAGGACGTTTACCTCTTCTCGGGTAGTGTGCGCGAGAACATTGCCTACGGCAAAGTAGACGCCACCGATGAAGAGATTGAAACCGCCGCACGCCTGGCAGGCGCACACGAGTTTATCGCAACCCTCCCCGACGGTTACAACACCTATGTTGGTGAGCGTGGCGTAAAGCTTTCGGGTGGACAAAAGCAACGCATTTCGATTGCCCGTTTGTTCCTCAAAAACCCGCCCATCCTCATCCTTGACGAAGCAACCAGCGCTCTTGACAACGAAAGCGAACGACTTGTGCAAAAGTCGCTTGAAAAGCTTGCCGAGGGCCGCACAACCTTTACCATTGCGCACCGCCTGACCACCATTCGCAATGCCGACCGTATTCTTGTTTTAACCGAGGATGGCATTGCAGAATCGGGCACACACCAAGAATTGATGGAGCGAGGCGGCATATACAGCGAGTTGTATGCGCTTTACTCCACGCTATAATCAAAGGCAATATAAACAAGCCTCCCTCTCGGAGGGAGCC
>JAZOMJ010000065.1:0-36480 GCA_045653865.1 Eubacteriales bacterium | reverse complement strand
CGTTGTAGCATTGCTCGTGGCCGGTGTCAAGACAGAAACCGCAGGCAGGAGAATCCCAAAAACGCTCCATCAGAGCGGCGAGGTATTCTTCACCCTCTACGTTTTCAAAGCCGAGGCGAACGCCAAGGCGATCGGCAACGTCAACCACGCGCGCGTAGTTTTCAAGACCGATTTCGGTGGGATCGTGATCCTCAAACCCGATAAAGGGATGAATAACCATCACGGGAATGTGATTGTCGTGACAATCCTTTACACAATCAATCAACTCGTCGGTTACTTTCTTGCCCTCGTCACCGGCAAACCACATATGGCGCACACCGCGAAAAGGAGAGTGAATGGACTGATAAATGAGACCGAGACGGTCAGCGGCAAGCGCCCAGTCTTTTGTTTGGGTCTTGTCCCAACCGGTAAAAAATCCGCCCCAACCAACGCGCTTTAGCATTTGCAACTGTTCGGGAACGGTATATGCGGCACCGCCTAAAATGTTGATGCCGGGAATGTACTTCTTTTGCATAGATGTGTCCTCCTATAAGAGAGTAAAATAGGCATTCTATCTGTTTATATCATATCATTTTTCAAGAAAAAAAGCAAGCCTTTTTTGCGTTTTCTTTGCCAAAGGGCTAAAATTTTTGCAAAGGTCTTGTAAAAAGGCGGCGGATATGATAAAATAATAGGGAAGAAATTTCAGAACACAAAGGAAGAAACATATGAAAATTGGATTTGTATCGCTCGGTTGCCCCAAAAACCAACTTGATACCGAGGTGATGCTGCACGAGGTGCTGCAGGCGGGCTATGAAATCACCCCCGAGGATATCGAGGCGGACGTTATCATTGTCAACACCTGCGCGTTTATTGAAAGTGCAAAGCAAGAAGCAATCGATAATATTCTCGACGTCGCGTGGCTCAAAAAGCATCGCAAGCTCAAAGCAATTATTGTAACAGGTTGCCTTGCAGAACGCTACGGCGAGGAGATTTTCAAGGAGCTCCCCGAGGTAGATGCCGTTCTTGGCGTTGGTAGCATTCACAACATCGTCGAAGCCATCGAGGCGGTTACCACCAAAAAGAAGAAAGGCTCCAAGCAAAAGTATTTCTCGCACGAGGATTGCAACACCGTCCGTCTTGGCGGTGAGCGCGTGCTCACCACTCCCGAGTATGCGGCATACCTCAAAATTGCAGAGGGATGCGACAACCGTTGCAACTATTGCGCCATTCCTGCCATTCGCGGCAAGTTCCGCTCCAGACCTATGGAAGATATCATCGAGGAAGCAAAGCAACTCGAATCTCTTGGCGTGCGTGAACTCACCATTGTAGCACAAGATACCACGCGCTACGGTCTCGACCTCTACGGCAAATACGCACTTGCGGAACTGCTTCACAAAATCACCGAAGCGACCACCATCCCGTGGATTCGCATTCTGTATTGCTACCCCGATAAGATTACCGACGAGCTTGTAGCTGAAATGCGCGACAATCCTCGCATTCTCAAATACATCGATCTGCCCCTGCAACACATCAGCGACCATATGCTCTCTGCCATGAACCGCCACGGTGACGGCAAAACCGTACGCGAGGTGGTTGCAAAGCTCCGTCGCGAAATCCCCGAAATCATCATTCGTACCACCTTTATCGTTGGTTTCCCGGGCGAGACCGAGGAAGACTTTGAGGAACTCTGCGAGTTTGTCAAAGAGGCGAAATTCGACCACGCAGGCGTGTTTACCTACTCCCGTGAGGAAGATACCCCTGCATACGATTTCCCCGACCAAATCGACGAGCAGGTAAAGCAGGATAGAATGGACATTCTGATGCGTATGCAAATGGATATCAACGAGGAACTCAACAAAGAGAAGATTGGCAAAATTGTTGACGTTCTTTGCGAGGACTTCGACCCCGTTGCCGAGGTTCACTTTGGACGTAGCTCTGCCGATGCTCCCGAAATTGACGGCAAGGTTTACTTCCGCAGTGAGCAGCGTATTGCCCCCGGTTCGTTTGTTCGCGTAAAGGTGCGCGACGTTGTAGAATACGACCTCTATGGCAACATTGTCACAAGAAAGTGAGGCAAATGAAATGAAAATGAATTTACCCAATAAACTCAGCGTTTTGCGCCTTTGCATGGTGCCCGTGTTTGTTGTTGTAATGATGGCATCGGATGCACTTTGGGCAAACCTTGTGGGTTGTGCGCTCTTTGGCGCGGCGGCTTTCACCGATATGCTTGACGGAAAAATTGCGCGTAAATACAACCTTGTTACCGATTTTGGCAAGTTCCTTGACCCCCTTGCCGATAAGTTTATGGTCATTGGCGCACTCCTTGTTATTCTTTACAAGGTGATGGGCGATGGCTCTGTCAACGGCATTTTCACCACTGTTTTCTTTTGGACGGTGATGATCGTTATCTTCCGCGAGCTTGCAGTAACCTCCATTCGTTTGGTGGTTTCGGGCTCTTCCGGCATCGTGGTTGCCGCCAATATTCTTGGCAAAATCAAGACTTGCGTGCAAATCGCGTGCGTAGTCATTTGCATCCTCGAGCGCGCCATCTATGCCGCTCTTGCAAATCCCCCTGCATTCGCAACCTATCTGCCTGCATCCCTCGTTCTCTCCGTCCTGATGCTTGTGTTCACCCTGTGGTCGGGCATCAATTACATTGCTTCTTATTGGAAGTATATGGATCCCCAAAAATAAAACGCATAAACACCAAACCGCACCGTCTTTATTGACGGTGCGGTTTTTCGTTTATACAAAGGGGTTCGGGGGAACCTTTTTTGCAAAAAGGGTTCCCCCGAAAAAGCACCTTATTCCCCATCAAACACAACCGTGATGACACGGACGATAATTGACTTTACGGGAACGCCATCGGCGTTAGGATATTTAAAATCGGAATATATCCAGAGTGCGTGGGTATCGTCGAGAGCAAGCAGGTCTGTATAGTAGCAAGAGGATTGATTCTCGCAGGAATACATATCAAAGGTTTCTGCCTTTTGCCAAGCTTTACCCGTTGGGTCGGATGTAGCGCGAATGCGCATATAGGGGCGGCCATAGGTAGCGATGGTGACACCACTGCCAAGCGTTACCATTTGCGGAAGAACGCCAATATCGTCAAACTTTTTAATAACGCTCCAAGACTCACAATGATTGGTAGAACGTGCCCAATAGCAGGGATAGCCTTTATCGCCTGTTGTGGGGCCTCCGCTACGCATCAAAATCACAATAGATCCATCGGGCATAATGTTGAGGCAAGGCTCACAAAGTCCCTCGGAGAAGGTGATCTTTGTGCCATAGGGAGTGAGTTGTGAAAGAAAATTCCACGTGCGTCCATTATCCTCGGAGGAGAATACATAGCAAGAATAGTATTTACTATAGCTATTGACTGCAGTTTCTCTAGTGGGAGAATAAGAATAAAAGCCATAGAAATACATCGCCAAATACATAACACCATCCACAATAATGATGCTATCTTGGCTCAAACTAAACATTTGTGTCATAGGGTAGATATTACCGCCTGGGAACTCGGTAAGAGCCGCGTGCGGCCAGTTGATGGTGCACTCAAACTCTACCGTCTCGCCTGTAGTGGGATCATATTCGGAAGCCCACACGGTGGTATCCTCGTTTTTGGGGAGATCCTCGGCAAAAAAGAGTTTGTAGCCGTCATTTGTTCCCCACGTCATAGCGGGGGTGTATTCGTTTTGCCAAGTTGCATAGTGCGCGTTGGCACGTCTAAATCCCGTAAAATACTTGCCGTTAGACATTTGAAATTTATCGGGAATGGAGCACAAGCTTTCATCTGCACTCCAAGTAAGACCTCCGTCGGTAGAGACCTTTTGTTTTACTGTGTTCAAATAATCCCCAATGGTGTCGCTTGTATAGTTCCAAGTGGCAACAATGTTTCCGTCAAGTGTATAAGCAAGCCCCGGGAACTGATAGTGTCCCCACGCGTTGTCGCCAACGTCTCCCTGCATAACAACGATAGAATCGCCGATTTCAAGATGAAAACTCTTTGGTGTGGTGTCCGCTTCCGGTGCAGGAGTGGTCTCTTCGAGTGTGGTTTCGGCAGAAGTGGTCTCCTCCGGTTCGGTTGTAGCAGGTGTTGTTTCGCTTGGTGTAGTTGCTTCGGTTGTGGTAATAGTAGGCGTTTTGACTCCACCATCACATCCCGGCAAAAGCCCCAACAAAATGCCAATGGCAAGCAAAATAGAAATTTTCTTCATTGTCTCTTCCCTCTCCAATCGATTGTTTGATTATGCGTGAAAGGTCATTTTAAACTGCGCGACCTGCGTTTTGCCGGGCAGAATGTGGAACATATCGTGGCGCGTGTTGATGTCTTCCATCTCTCCGTCATAGCCGGGGAGCCCGCACCAAGGCTCGATGCACACAAAGGGTGCCTCGCACGCGGCGGCGTGCCAAACGCCAAGATATGGCATATCGGGGTACTCTAAGGTGACTGCACGTGTGGTTTTGTTCGATTTGAGCGTGACGGTGCTATCCATACGGGAAAGGAACACGCCGTCAACCTCAAAGAGCTTGTGCGAGAGCGGCAATTTGTTGCCATCCGCCAAAGGGTATGCCGTCATTTTGCCCGTGAAGAGCCCACGAGGCGAAATACCGATTTGGTTGGGCGAGCAGGTTTTGCCAAACTCGAGATAGTAGTCTTCAAATTCCCCTTCCCCACCAAGAGGCACGTTGAAACCGGGGTGACCGCCTACGGTTGCAGGCAGAGTGACATCTCCCGCGTTTTCTATTTCAAAGCGTGTGGTTACGCTCTCACCCTCAAGGATGTGCCAAATTTTGAGCACAAAGTCAAAGGGATAGAGCTTTTTTGTTTCCTCGGTGGATTCTACGCGGAAGCAGATAGAGGTATTGTTGATGCACTCAAGCGCCAAGGGTGCCTTGCGAATAAAACCGTGGCAGGGAATTTCATAGGTATTGCCGTTTGCGGTGTATTTGGCTTCAAAAAACCTACCGCATACGGGGAATAAAAGGGGCGCGTGAGACGACCAATAGGCAGGGTCTCCCACCCACATATATTCGCAACCGTCGCGCACAACCGAATGAATTTCAGCTCCTATATCGCTGATTTGAACGGTCAGGACATCGTTTTGCAGTGTGTAAAGCATGTTAGCCTCTCCTTTTATGAAAGCTCGTCGATGATGCGACGAATTTCGGCAATGCGTGCGGGGTCTGCTCCCTCGGGCATAAAGTCGGTGATCTCGGTACCAAAGAACTTTGCCCAAACGTATGCTGCGGCATATCTGCCGTAATCGTAGGAAAGGTGGAAGCCGTCGCGGCAGAAATCGGTGCCGTCGGGCGTGAGGGTGCGGCGCAGGGTTTGAATTGCCTTGCCCACCTCGAGGATGCCGTCGAGATTGTGTTCCTTAACGGCACGGTGCGAGCACTCCTCAATTTTGGAGAACATCAATTCTTGATTGTGATTGTAGTTTGCAAAGCCGGGGTGCGTGCTATCCTTAGCATAAGACCAAGTTTGGTGCCAAATGATTTTTGCATTGGGGCAGGTTTTGCGAATGAACTCCAACACCTCTGTCAGGTGAGGCTCGTAGGTTTCGTACATGCCCGAATAGTGGCTTACTTGCTGAACAGTGATATAGTCCCAATCCTCGCTTGCGATGATATCGTTGGCACTCACAGTTGCTTCACCGATTTTAACACCTTGTGCTTGGAACTCATACCAAGCCTTTTTGTTTTTGATTTTATCAACGTGCATTTCCAAGCTGCAACCACCAATGTGCAGATTGCGGACGTAAAGGTCACCTGCAACACGATCAAGATAGGTTGTCGCATCCCAAGAAAAGCTATTTCCCAATCCTAAAATTTTCAACATAATACTGTCCTCTTTTATTTTCTTTAGGTTTAGATACCCTCGATTTCGGCTTGACGGAAACCACCGCGTTGCAAAATGCCCTCTGCCGCTTCAAGGTCTTCGGCTTGAATGATCATAACCGCGCCCGACTTGCCGGCAAACGCATACATATACTCAACGCCAATGCCGCTCTCGGACAACAGACGAAGAACTCCAAGCGTTCCGCCCGGGGTGTCATCCATTGTGAGAGAAAGAACGTCGGTTACACGAACGACCAATCCTGCCTCGGTAAGAATCTTTTTGCCCTCCTCGGGTTTATCTACAATCAGGCGCAGAATACCAAACTCGGAGGTATCTGCCAGGGAGAGTGCACGAATGTTGATGTTGTTTTGCGCCAAAAGATCGGCTGCCGCACAAATGCGACCTTGTTTGTTTTCCAAAAATACAGACAATTGCTTAATAATCATAATCTCTCTCCTCTCTTATATTTTGCCCTTGCGGTTATCAATTACGCGCTTTGCCTTGCCCTCGCTGCGAACGATGGACTTGGGATTAACCAGGTGAACCTTTGCGCTGATGCCAAGCATAGAGCGCAGATCTTCAGTGATGCGCTTTTCGAGTTTTTCGATTGCTTTGATATTATCCGAGAAGAACGCTTCGCTCATCTCAACGTTGATATCAAAGGTATCTACGTTGTTGACGCGGTCAACAACAATTTGGTAGTTGGGGGTGATTTGGTCACCGCTGACCTTGAGAAGAACCTCCTCAATTTGAGACGGGAATACGTTGACACCGCGAATGATGAGCATATCGTCGGTACGTCCGTCGGGCTTGCCCATGCGAATGTGGGTACGTCCGCACTTGCAGGTTTCGGGAATGAGGGTGCAGATGTCTCTTGTGCGGTAGCGGATTACCGGGAACGCCTCTTTGGTGAGCGATGTGAATACCAACTCACCGGGAGTGCCCTCGGGGAGAACGTCGCCCGTATCAGGATCGATGGTTTCAACGTAGAAGTTATCTTCCCAAACGTGCATGCCTGCCTGCTCGGGGCATTCGCCCGAAACACCGGGGCCGAGAACCTCGGAAAGACCGTAAATATCGTATGCCTTGATCCCGAGCTTATCCTCGATTTGATGGCGCATATTTTCGCTCCAAGGCTCGGCACCGAAAATGCCTACGCGGAGCTTGAGCTGATCCTTTACGCCAAGACGCTCAACCTCTTCGCCAAGGTACATGGCATAAGAGGGAGTGCAGCAAAGCACGGTTGCGCCAAAATCGATCAAGGTTTGAATTTGGTTTGCGGTGTTGCCGGAAGAAATGGGAATGATGGTGGCACCGATTTTTTGTGCACCGCCATGCAAGCCAAAACCACCGGTAAAGAGGCCGTAGCCATAAGCAACCTGCACGAAATCATCTTTGGTAACACCAAGGGCGGTCAGCATACGTGCAACGCATTCGTCCCACATATCCAAGTCGTTTTTGGTGTAGCCTACTACAATTCTCTTGCCGGTAGTACCCGAGGAAGCGTGCAAACGGACAACGTCCTGCATCGGCACGGCAAAAAGACCGTAAGGATAATAATCACGCAGATCTTTTTTGTAAGAAAACGGCAACAAATGGATGTCTTCAATTCCGTGGATGTCATCAGGGGTCAGTCCCTTTTCGTTCATGCGGTTGCGGAAGCACTCTACGTTCTCGTAGCAGTGGCGCACCGTTTGGCACAAACGTTCGCTTTGGATTTTTTTCAGCTCCTCGCGGGGCATACATTCAATTTCGCGATTGAGGAAGCTCATAGTATGGTACCTTCTTTCGATTTTCAGAGTAAAATTTTATTTTTTCGCGTATGTGATGATTACAAATTGTAGCCCAAATCAAACGCCTTGAGGTTTACCTCTAAGAATTTGGGCGGAACAGTGGCTTTAATGGCATCTACCCATTCCTCATAGGAAATTTCGGTATTCTTTGCCAATTCACCAATCAAAACAACGTTCACTGCTTTTACGTTTCCTGCCTTGCGCGCCAAATGAAGCGCATTGATAAAGATCACATGGTCAGCTTCACACAACTTATCCTGAATATTTTCGGGATAGTCAGCCGCACCCGTAATGACTGGCATGGGGTTGATTTCTTGATCGTTGACAATCATTACGCCGTCCTTTTTGAGCCAAGGGAGAGCGCGATAGGCTTCGAGACATTCGAACGCGAGGATGATGTCTGCCTCGCCCTTATCGATGATGGGAGAGTGTACAGCATCGCCAAACTTAACGTAGGTAACAACGCTACCGCCTCTTTGGCTCATTCCGTGAACCTCGGAGACCTTCACGTCGTATCCTTTTTGGATAACGGCATTGCCGAGAATACGGCTGGCAAGGAGTGTTCCCTGTCCGCCAACGCCTACAATCATAATATTTTTCGTGCTCATTTTATGCCTCCTCCTTTTCAATTGCTCCAAAGGGGCAAACACCTACGCAAAGACCGCAACCGTTGCATTGTGTTGTGTCGATGTGAACCGCACCGCTATTTTTGTCGATGCTGATAGCAGGACAACCAAGCTTCATGCAAAGCTTGCACTTGCGGCATTTTTCGGTGATAACGCAGTTGCCCGAATATTTCACGCTCTTGAGGAGCGCGCAGGGGCGTTGCGCGATGATAACCGAGGGCTCGTCGGTTGCAAGCTCGGTTTTAACAACCTTTTCAAAATTCTTCACGTCAAAGGGATCGGCAACCGTAATTCTCTCAACACCAATGCCTTGGCAAAGCTTGATCAGGTCTACCTGACGGGTAGCCTCACCGCGAATGGTCTTGCCTGTTGTGGGGTTGTCTTGATGTCCTGTCATACCCGTGATAGAGTTATCGAGGATGAGAACGGTGTTGATGCCCTTGTTGTAAACGATGTCAACAAGTCCGGTAATGCCGGAGTGCATAAAGGTGGAGTCCCCGATAACAGAGACGAGCTTGCTTGCAAACTCCTTACCCTGCACCTTTGCCATACCGTGTGCCGCGCTAACAGATGCACCCATACAAATGGTGCTATCAACTGCCGCCAGAGGAGCAACGGCACCGAGGGTGTAGCAACCGATGTCACCCGAAACGGTAACACCGAGTTTGTTGAGCACGTAGAATGTGCCGCGGTGCGGACAACCCGCACACATAACAGGGGGACGGCCGGGGATGGCTTCTTTAAGAGAAGCAAAGGGAGCGGCATCCTCACCGAGAACAACCTTGCGAATCATAGAGGGAGTATACTCGCCAAGCATAGTAAAGAGCTCCTTGCCCTTTACGTCAATGCCCATCGCGCGGCAAGCATCCTCAATGAAAGGATCGAGTTCTTCGATAACGTAAACGGTTTTGCACTTTGCGGCAAAATCCCCCAGTAGCTTTTCGGAAAGCGGCCAAACAATGCCAAGCTTGCAGTAGTTGACCTTATCTCCAAGAGCCTCTTTTGCGTATTGATAAGCAATACCTGCCGAGATAACGCCAATATCACTGCCGTTATCTTCAACCGTGTTAAAGGAACAGTTTGCGGCGTATTCTGCAATCTTTTTGGTTCTTTCTTCTACCACAACGTGACGCTTGATGGCGTTTGCAGGCATCATAACGTTCTTTGCAATGTTCTTTTGGTATTCCTTTACGGGATGTACTTCTCTCTCGCCAAGCTCTACAAGACTTTGGGAGTGAGAAACGCGCGTGGAAAGGCGAATCAAAATGGGAGTATCAAACTGCTCGCTCAAATCAAAGGCGAGCTTGGTATAGTCGCGGCACTCCAAAGAGTCGGAGGGCTCGAGCATCGGAATCTTTGCCGCTCTTGCGTAGTGGCGAGAATCCTGCTCGTTTTGCGAGGAATGCATACCGGGGTCATCTGCTACGCAGTAAACCATACCGCCGTGAACACCGGTGTAGCTGTTGGTAAAGAGAGGGTCTGCCATCACGTTAAGACCTACGTGCTTGCAGCAGGTCATGGCTCTGCCGCCCGCGTTGGATGCGCCAATGGCAACCTCTGCGGCTACCTTTTCGTTGGGTGCCCACTCTACAAATACCTCTTCTGCAGGGTAGGTTGCCATGCACTCGGTAATCTCGGTGCTGGGCGTGCCCGGGTAAGAGGAAACAAGATGTACGCCTGCCTCGTATGCGCCCTGCGCTACGGCGGCGTTGCCAAGCATTAACTTTTTCATAACGGTTCTCCTTTTTCAGCCTTCAATCTGCTGTGCCACAAGACTCTCGCCACAATAAATGCTGCGAAGCTTCGGCTTTTCGATTTTACCCGTAGGATTGCGCGGAACCTCGGCAAAAATGATGCGACGAGGACGCTTGTAACGAGGGAGAGGTGCGCAGAAGCGTTCCAATTCCTCTTGTGTCATCGTATAACCCTCTTTGAGTTCTACGATGGCAGCGGCGATTTCGCCAAGACGGGGCTCGGGCAAGCCGATAACGGCTACGTCCTTAACAGCGTCGTGCTTGCGGATAAAATCTTCTATTTGTACGGGATAGATGTTTTCACCACCCGTGATAATAACGTCTTTTTTGCGGTCAACGAGGAAAATAAAGCCGTCCGCGTCTTCCATTGCCATGTCTCCGGTGAGGAGCCATTCACCGTGCAAAATTTCGTCGGTGGCGTCTTTGTCTTTGTAGTAGCACTTCATCACACCGGGGCCCTTGACGCAAAGCTCACCAACCTCGCCGCGAGGAACCACGTTTCCATGTTCGTCGATGATGCAAACCTGCCAGCCGTAGCCCGCCTTGCCGATGGCGCCAACCTTTTCGACGTTCTCCACGCCAAGGTGTACGCAACCGGGGCCGATAGACTCGGAAAGACCGTAGTTGGTGTCATATTGGTGCTTGGGGAAAATCTTGAGCCAGCGACGAATGAGAGAGGGAGGAACGGGTTGTGCACCGATGTGCATCAGTCTCCAAGCATCGAGGTCATAATCCTCGAGATTAACGTCACCGCGATCGATGGCATCGAGCATATCCTGCGCCCACGGAACGAGCAACCAAACAATGGAGCAACGCTCGTCGGATGCGGCCTTGAAAATCCACTCGGGGCGTGTTCCCTTGAGAAGAACCGCCTTGCTACCGCTCATCAAAGAGCCGAACCAATGCATTTTTGCGCCCGTGTGATAAAGGGGCGGGATGCAGAGGAATACGTCGTTGTGGGTTTGACCGTGGTGGTTGTGCTCAACGCGTGCCGCGTGAATGAGACTGCGGTGTGCGTGCAAAATCGCCTTGGGGAAGCCTGTGGTGCCCGAAGAGAAGTAAATAGCGGCATCGTCGCTCTCCTCAATTTGCATCTCGGGTGCATGTGCATCACAGTAGCCAATCATTTTATCGTAGCTGTCGGCAAAGGAGGGGCAATCCTCGCCAACGTAGAACATATGCTTTACATCGGGCAAGCGGTCGCAAATCTGCTCCATACGGCCAACAAACTCGGGGCCGAAAACAAGCATAGAGCAATCTGCCTTTTCCAGACAATATTTGATTTCATCTGCCACATAACGGTAGTTGAGCGGCACAACAATGGCACCTGCCTTGAGAATACCGAAATAGATGGGCAACCACTCGATGGAGTTCATCAAAAGAATGGCAACCTTATCGCCACGGCGGCATCCGCGTGTGAGAAGCAGGTTTGCAAAACGGTTTGCCTTGGCATTGAACTCGCCCCAAGTTAAGGAGCGGCGGAACGGCTTGCCGGGCTCGGGTTGCATCAAGGAATAATCCTTCCAGGTCAAGCGGCTTTCGGGCTCAAAGCAAGGGTTGATTTCAACAAGTGCTGTTTCATCCTCGTAAAGCGATGCATTTTGGTTTAACAAATCAATAATTGTCATGTTGTTCTCCTTTTTCGACAAAAAACAAAAACCGCCCTCTGCGACGTGCGCAGAGGACGGAGAAAATACCGCGGTACCACCTCTGTTGTTGACTGCCTTGCAGTCTAACCACTTTGCGCGCTGTAACGGGCTGCCCGTCGTAGCCTACCTCCATTTGGCATCGGTACGAAACTCGCGAACTGTATTCAAAAGCCCCCCGTCACTGTCTTGCACCACCCGACAGCTCTCTGTGCACGCAAAGGCTTTCTACTTGTTTTCGGTCAATGTCTTTATATTATTACTGATTATTATATCACTACAAAGAATATTTGTCAAGTATTTTGTGATAATTCCGTCGGGTTTTGTCATTTTTCTTCTTGACAAATGCCATACTTTCTCGTATAATATAGTAAGTAATGAAATTCGACTCCATCTCACAATCTCGGTGAGACGAAAGGAACCCAAACTATGGAAATGAAAGTTGTTAAATTCGGTGGTTCTTCCTTGGCAGATGCCAACCAGTTCCGCCGTGTTGCCGCAATTGTTGCGGCTGACCCTGCGCGCCGCTATGTGGTTGCCTCTGCCCCCGGCAAGAGATTTAAAGAGGACACCAAAGTAACCGATATGCTCTACCATTGCTATGAGCTTGTACGCCAAGGCAAAAACATTGGTGAATACTACGAGAAGATTTGCGAGCGTTATAACTCCATTATCGAAGACCTTGGTATTGACTTTGATATTTCCGGAGAGTTGAACTACATCCGCAACGCTATTGAGCATTACTCCGGTCAGGATTTTGCCGCAAGCCGCGGTGAGTATCTCAACTCCCTTATTCTTGCAAAATACCTCAAGTTTGATTTCATCGATGCCGAGTCGGTTATCTACTTCCGCGAAAACGGCACATTCGATGAAGAAAAGACCAATGCTGTGATGCGCGAGGAACTCAAAAAGCATCAATATGCCGTTATTCCCGGCTTCTATGGCGTTATGCCCAACGGCACCATTAAAACCTTTAGTCGCGGTGGTTCGGATATTACCGGCTCTATCGTTGCGCGTGCCGCTGAAGCAGAGCTCTATGAGAACTGGACAGACGTTTCGGGTTGCCTGATGGCTGACCCCCGTATTGTTGACGATCCCCTGCCCATTAAGACCATCACCTACCGTGAGCTCCGCGAGCTCTCCTATATGGGCGCATCTGTTTTGCACGAGGATGCTATCTTCCCTGTTCGCTATGCAGGTATTCCGATCAACATCCGCAACACCAACGAGCCCTCCGCTCCCGGCACTATGATTGTTTCCGCCACCTCGGAATATGATGGCGAACACATCATTACCGGTATTGCAGGCAGACGCGGATTTTCGGTTATCAACATCGAAAAGGATATGATGAACTCCGAAATCGGCTTTGGCCGCCGTGTGCTGGACGTACTTGAAGACAATGACGTTTCCTTTGAGCATCTGCCCTCCGGTGTTGATACCATGAGCATTGTTGTTTCGACCGCTTGCATTAAGGATGAGTTTAAGCGTGAGCGTATTCTCTCCTCCATTAACAAGCGTGTGCATCCCGATAGCATCGTTATCGAGGACGGTCTTGCGCTCCTCGCAGTTGTTGGTCGCGGTATGGTAAAAGCCAAAGGTACCGCTGCTCGCGTGTTTATGGCAATCTCCAACGCAGGCATCAACATCCGCATGATCGACCAGGGCTCGAGCGAGCTCAACATCATCATCGGCGTGGAAGAACACGACCTCGAAAAGGCGTTGACCGCTATTTATAATGAATTTGTGAAGTAAAAATAGGACGCGTTTGTGGGGAAAACTTCTTGCAAGAAGTTTCCCCCACACCCCTTTCAAGAACTCTTGCACAAAAATATATAAAATGGACTCGTTCGTTCTTCTCGCCTATTTTGCGAGTTGACTCTAAAAATGCGTTGTTGATTTTCTGTTTGTTTGGTGCTATAATAAAAGCACAAAGGCCTTGAGTTTTACAAAAAAGAGGTATTCACTATGGAAATTGGAAACAAAATCAAACAACTCCGCTACAAAGCAGGACTCACCCAAGAGCAACTTGCAGGCGCGCTCAGCATTAGCGCGCAGTCGGTTTCGAAATGGGAAACCGCCACCACGATGCCCGATATTTCTCTTTTGCCAGCCTTGGCTACCGCGCTTGGCGTAACCATTGACGAGCTATTCGACCTCACCGTCGACCAAAAGCTCTCTCGCATTGAAAAACGCTTGGATATTGAAGAGGAATTCGCAAACGATATCTTTTATGAGTATGAAAGCTTTTTGAAAAACCAACTCGACGAGCACACCGACAGACGAAAGGTGTTGAGTTTGCTCGCGCATCTCTATCACCATCGCATCCTCTCCGACTCTCGCAAAGTCAGCAAATACGCACGCGAGGCGATTATGCTCGCTCCCGAAATCAAGGAATGTCAATGGCTCTTGCAAAAAGCCGAGGGCGCGGTGACTTGGGATTGGAACATTAACAACCGCTCAACCGTTATTGATTTTTACAAACGTGTGATCGAAAATGATAACGTCACTCCAAAAACGCCGCTTCCCTATTACGAGGTGATGGACAATCTCATTGCCGAGCACCGCACAAAAGAGGCGCGAGAGTATTTTGAAATCTACAAAACGCTCCCTGCCCACAAGCCGGCATTGGTGCCCGTTTATGAGGCGGCTTTTGCCTTGGCAGAGTTTGAGGTTGCAAAAGCCGATGCCATTATGGCAGATGCCGAAAAGCAATTTGGCACAAACTGTGACTTTGTTTTTGAATACGCGCAGTACCACGCACGCAAATGCGAATACAAAGAAGCCATTGAATGCTATGAGCGCGCTTGGGAAATGGAGAAAAAGCCGCGCTTTACCGATGCTTTGCACGGCATTGCCATCATCTACGAAATTTTAGGCGATACCGAAAAAGCGACCCAAACCTATGACAGAATGATTACCTGCTGCAAGGACGAATGGGGATATTGCGACGATGATGCCGCCATCATTGAAATAGAACGCGATAAAAAAAGATTGATGAAATAAAAAACGAAGGGGCTGTCTCACTTAGCGCAGAACAAAAGCCACGCGAATAAGACAACCCAAATTTCATTAAGTTTTGTAGCAATTTGATATAAAGGGGCGTGGGGGAACTTTTCTCAAAAAGTTCCCCCACAAAAAATTATTTCATTTCATCCATCAACATTTGCAGTGCATAATGCGCTACCGCATTTCGCACTTGTGTGCGTGTTGCGTTCTCGACAGTAATGCGTTCACTGCGCGTTCCGTTGGGCGTTGCAATACCAATATAAACGGTACCCGTAGGGTCTTTTTCTGTTCCGCCGCCGGGTCCTGCATATCCCGTTGCCGAGAGTGCATAGTCGGTGCCGAACATCGCTTTTGCACGTTCTGCCATCGCTTTTGCACACGCGTGACTGACCTCGGTATGCTGTTCGATAATGGCGGCATCTACACCCAGCACATCGGTTTTGATGCGGTTGGTATAGGTCACCATTCCGCCCGCGAGAACTGCGGAACTGCCTGCAATGTCGGTAATGCTCTTTGCAATCAGTCCGCCTGTGCAGGATTCTGCCGTTGCCACCGTGCGTTGGGTCTCCTTGAGAACCGCAACCGCTGTGGCGGCTTGTTTGCGAAGCTCTGCACTCGAAACGATAGAAATTTTCATACCGTCACTTCCCTTTTGATTATTCCAGTTCAAATGCGCCCATGTAGAGCTGATAGTATTGACCCTTATCGGCAATCAGCTTTTCGTGGTTGCCGCGCTCGATGATGCGACCGTGGTCGAGAACCATAATCACGTCGGAGTTGCGAACGGTGGAAAGACGGTGCGCAATAACGAATACCGTTCTGCCTTTCATCAGGGCATCCATGCCTCTTTGAACAATTGCCTCGGTACGGGTATCGATGGAGGAGGTTGCCTCGTCGAGAATCATAACCGGAGGATCGGCAACAGCGGCACGTGCAATGGAAATAAGCTGACGCTGACCTTGCGAAAGGTTGGAGCCATTATTTGCCAATTCGGTGTTGTATCCCTCGGGCAGACGGGTAATGAAATCGTGCGCGCCCGCAAGCTTTGCGGCTTCGATGCACTCCTCGTCGGTAGCATCGAGTTTACCGTAGCGAATGTTATCAAGAACCGTGCCCGTAAAGAGGTTGGTATCCTGCAAAACGATGCCGAGAGAGCGACGCAGGTCGGATTTTTTAATCTTGTTGATATTGATGCCGTCATAGCGGATTTTGCCGTCGGCAATATCGTAGAAGCGGTTGATAAGGTTGGTAATGGTGGTTTTACCTGCACCCGTTGCGCCAACAAAGGCAACCTTTTGGCCGGGCTCGGCAAATACGCTGATATCGTGCAAAACAGGTTTGCCCTCTTCGTAGGAGAAGTCCACGTCGGTCATACGAACGTCACCGCGAACTTGCGTGTAGGTGATGGTGCCATCGTTGTGAGGATGCTTCCAAGCCCACACACCGGTGTGGTGGTCAACCTCGCGAATGGTTCCGTCGGAAAGGATTTCGGCATCTACAAGTGTTACGTAGCCGTCGTCCACTTCGGGGTCGGAATCCATCAGCGTGAATACGCGCTCGGCACCTGCCATAGCCATAACAACCGAGTTGATTTGTTGCGAAACTTGGTTGATGTTGCCCGTAAACTGCTTTGCCATAGAAAGGAAGGATACAATAATACCTGCATCGATGGCAACAACAGCGCCCTTAACAAGGCTTTGAATGCCGGGGTTTGGAATGTCGGTAACCAAGAACAAGCAACCAACCATTGCCAAAATGGTGTAGAGCACGTTACCAATGTTCATAATGATGGGGCCGAGCATATTGGCGCACGCGTTTGCACGGTAGCCAACCTCAAAGAGCTCTTGGTTGATTTCGTCAAAATCCTTTTGGCTGGCATCTTCGTGGCAGAAGACCTTTACAACCTTTTGACCGCTCATCATTTCTTGCACAAAGCCCTCTCCCTTACCAACTGCCTTTTGCATAGCCATAAAGAAGCGAGCGGAGTTACCGCCAAAGAACTTGGTTACGGTAATCATCAGTACAACACCCAAAACGAGGATGAGTGTGAGATACAAGCTGTAATACAGCATAATGAAGAACACGCTGATAACGATAACGCTTGCACGGATGAGCGTCGGGATAGATTGACCGATGAGCTGACGGAGCGTATCGATATCGTTGGTGTAACGGCTCATAATATCGCCGTGCTTGTTGGTGGCAAAATACTTGATGGGCAAATTTTGCATTTTTGCAAACAGAGCCTTACGCATTTTGCCCAAAAAGCCTTGGGTAATGCCTGCCATCATTTGCGTCTCGAGCGTAACGGCAATAATAGACACAATATAAAATCCAAGCAAAACCAGTACACGCGGTACGATATCCTGCTTTGCAACCTCCCACGTCAAGCCGTTATTTAACGCATTCGTAATGGCGTTGATAACCTTTTCGAGGAAGATAGCAGGAATTGCCGAAGTAATGGCACAGAAGATGATACATACGATGGAAATGGGGAGAAGAACAGGATAGAAGCCAAACAGCATTTTGAGCAAGCGCTTGAGAACGCCTACGTTGAGCTTACGCTTGGGAGGACGCATCATAGAGTGCGGAGCACCGTTGGGAGCGCCGTTGGGAGCACCCTTGAAATTTTTAGGAGGATTAAACTTGTTCATCTTGGTCACCTCCGTTGGTTTGTTGCTCATATACCTCGCGGTAGATTTGGCTGGTCTTGAGGAGTTCCTCGTGGGTTCCCTTATCGGCAATCTTGCCGTTTTCCATTACCAAAATCAGGTCGGCATCCTGCACCGAGGAGATGCGTTGTGCAATGATGATTTTGGTTGTTGTGGGAATGTAGGACTTAAAGCCGTTGCGGATAAACGCATCGGTTTTGGTATCAACTGCGCTGGTAGAGTCGTCGAGAATGAGAATTTTGGGTTGCTTGAGGAGTGCGCGTGCAATGCAAAGACGTTGCTTTTGACCGCCCGAAACATTGGTGCCGCCCTGCTCAATCATACTGTCGTATCCATCAGGGAAGGAACGCACAAATTCGTCTGCTTGCGCCAAACGGCAAGCTTCTTCAATTTGTTCGTCGGTGGCATTGGGGTTACCCCAACGCAGATTTTCTTTGATGGTGCCTGCAAACAAAAGGTTCTTTTGCAAAACAACGGCTACGCTGTTGCGCAAGCTTTCCATAGAGTAATCGCGCACGTCTACACCGCCAACCTTTACCGAACCCTCGGTAACGTCATACAGACGCGGAATGAGCTGAACAAGTGTGGATTTACTCGAGCCTGTACCACCGATGATACCAACGGTCATACCCGACTCAATGTGCAAATTGATATCGGAAAGTGCAAACTTTTGCGCTTGTGGCGAATATTTGAAGTTTACGTTTTCAAAATCGATAGAGCCGTCCTTTACCTCGGTAACGGGGTTTTCGGGGTCGTGCATATCGGGTTCCTCATCCAAAACCTCGCACACACGCTTTGCGGCTTGTGCGGAGATAGTGAGCATAACGTAAATCATAGAAAGCATCATCAAGGACATCAAAATCTGCACACCGTATGTCAAGAGCGCGGAAATTTGACCGATCTTAACACCGCCGATGCCGTTGATTGCCATAAAGGAACCAAGCAGGAGAACAACCGCCATGTTGAAATACATGCAGAAGTTCATCAAGGGTGTGTTGAGCGCTACAATACGTTCTGCACGGGTAAAGTCCTCGCAAATGGAGTCTGCCGCATTTGCAAACTTCTCTTTTTCGTATTCCTCGCGCGAAAATCCCTTAACAACACGCATACCGCGTACGTTTTCTTCGATGGACTCGTTGAGTCGGTCGTATTTTTTGAATACGCGCTTGAATGCGGGCATTGCCTTGAGGCTGACCAGATACAAGCCACCGCCGAGAACGGGAATGACAACCACAAAGGTTGCGGCAAGCCATCCACCCATATATGCCGACATGAAAATGGAGAAAATCAGCATCAGAGGGCTGCGAACCGCCGTACGAATGATCATCATAAAGGACATTTGCACGTTTTGCACGTCGGTGGTAATACGTGTTACCAAAGATGCCGACGAGAACTTATCGATGTTGCCAAAACTAAAGGATTGAATCTTGTTAAAGATATCGTGGCGCAGATTTTTGGAAAAGCCTGCCGATGCACGTGCCGACGTAAAGCCTGCTAAGCCTCCGCAAGTCAGCGATGCCACCGCCATCAGCACCAGAACACCGCCAACAGCCAAGATGTAGCCCATATCCAGATTTTTGCCCTGCTCTTGGATTTTGTTAATCAAATACGTGGCGGTTACAAAGGGGATGAGGGTTTCGATAATTGCTTCACCCACCATCAGCAAAAGCGTCAAAATCGCTTCTTTTTTGTATTCTCGCACACATTTTGCAAGTTTTTTCAGCATAGTTCTTACAAAAGTTCCTTTCACTATTTAATCATAAATTTTACATTATAACATTATAGCACAATATATTTCCAAAGTCAACCGCGAACACACAATTTTTGGGAAAAGAACACTAAAAAAACAAAAATCCCCGTGCTTTGGCACGGAGATTTTGAATATTGCAATTATTGCTTTACGTGAACATCCATTTGCGGGAACGGAATTTCAACACCCTCTGCCGCAAGTCTTTTGTGAACTGCCTCGAGAACATCGAATTTTACCTGCCAATAGTTGGCAGTTTCAACCCATACACGCAAAACGAAAATCAAAGAACTATCTCCCTGCTCGCTCAAACGGCAGAAAGGTTCGGGATCCTTCAACACAAGCTCGTGACGGCTTGCTTCTTCAATGAGAATTTCTTTCACACGGTCGATGTCGCTACCATATGCCACGCCAAAAGTCCAATCGACGCGACGTGTGCCGTTAGTGGAATAGTTGACAACCTCATTGCTCATAATGCTGCCGTTGGGAACAGTAACATTTTTGTTATCGGGGGTTTTGAGAAAGGTGTAAAAAACGTCGATATCGTCTACCGTACCTGCAAAACCGTCAACCTCGATATAGTCGCCCACACGGAAAGGATGAAAGAGCAAAATCATAATGCCGCCTGCAAAATTGCTCAACGCGCCTTGCAGCGCAAGACCGATAGCCACGCCTGCGGATGCGATTGCCGCCACAACCGATGCCATTGGTACGCCCAAAATAGCAATGATAGTGACCATCAGAATGGTATAGAGCACAATGTTAGCGAAATTTGCCAAGAAATGTGCCACTGTGGGCTCCATTTTTTGAGCCGTCTTGCCGTTGCGCAGAGTCTTAACAATCGCCTTAATAATGATTCGACAAACGATGAAGATAATGATTGAAATCAAGAGTTTGAGACCTACGTCCTGCAAAATGGGGATGATCCAGTTCAAAAATTGTTCCATAAGAACCTCCTGTTTTTTGTTTTTTATCACAATAGCATACAAACAAAAACCTTTGCCCGTCTGCTCTTATGCCAAGAAAACACCGTCTATAAAGATTTTGATGCCAATGATGATAAGAATCGAGCCACCCAAAATGGATGCCTTGCCCGCAAGCTTTGTGCCAAAGGTTTTGCCAAGCAAAAGACCGATGGCGCACAAAATAAAGGTAACAACGGCGATAACAAGACAGCAAACCAACGCCATCAGCCAATCGTAATCGGCAATGGTAAAGCCATCCGACAGCGCATCAATCGAGGTTGCAATGCCTTGCACAAGCAATGCCGAAAGACATACTTTTGTGCATCCGCAATCTTCTTCCTCTCTGCAAGTGATGCCCTCATAGAGCATTTTGCCACCAATGTAGCCAAGGAGTGCCAGCGCAATCCAAGGAATCAGCTTACCAAAGAATGCAAAATATTGCATAACGGTGTGCACGCAAACCCAACCGATGAGCGGCATTGCAAACTGAAAGAGCGAAAAAATGCCTGCCACGCCACACATTTTGCGTGTTCCCATACAGGGTTCATTCAGTCCGTTTGCGAGAGACACCGAAAAAGCATCCATAGCGAGTCCTGCGCCAAGCGCAATACTCATCATAAAAAATTCAAAGTTCATCGAAACTCTCCGTTTTTCTTTCTGTTTTTATTTGCTTTGCTATTATACCATAAATCCCCTATTCTGTCAAGCATTTTCCCCTCTTGTATTTTGGAAAAAAGTGTGGTACAATAAAAGAAAAATGAAAAAGGGGGGAACATCATGCTTTGCCGTCAATGTCCGCGTCAGTGCCAAATAGACCGCCAAGGGGAGCGTTACGGCTTTTGCGCCTCTCCCGATGATTTTTTGATTGCTCGCACAGGGCTTCACGCTTGGGAAGAACCGCCCATCAGCGGCAAAAACGGCTCGGGAACCATCTTTTTTGGCGGTTGCAATTTGCGTTGCGTATTCTGCCAAAACCGCGCCATCAGTCACGGCGGTGTCGGCCGCAAAATGAATGACGATGCCCTTTTGGATGCAATGCTTCGTCTGCAAGATGCAGGCGCGCACAACATCAATCTTGTCACCCCCTCGCACTACACCCTGCAGCTTGCCCGCCTTTTGGAGCGTGCAAAGCCGCATTTGCACATCCCCATTGTGTGGAACAGCAGTGCCTATGAAAGCGTGGAATCTCTCCGCGCACTCGACGGTCTTGTAGACGTTTATTTGCCCGACGTGAAGTACTTTTCGCCTGCCGTGTCGGCGGCATATTCCTCGGCGCCCGATTATTTTTCGGTTGCCATGCCCGCCGTTGGCGAGATGCTGCGGCAAGTGGGCGACGCGCGCCTTTACGCGGAGGACGGTATTCTTTTGCGCGGCGTCATCCTGCGCCATCTCATCCTACCGGGATGCCGCTCCGATTCGATTGATCTGCTCACCGCTCTCTCTAAAAAGTTTGGCACCGATGCGTTTTTGCTCTCCCTGATGGGGCAATACACCCCCGAATTTGCCGAGGATGCCCCCTACCCCAACCTGCACCGCCGACTCACCACTTTTGAGTACCAATCGGTGCAAAAAGTTGCCTCCGACCTCGGTTTTGACGGCTTTTCGCAGGACTTGACATCTGCTACAAGTAAATACACACCTGATTTTTAGGGGAAGCGTTGTCGTGGGGGAAACTTCTTGCAAGAAGTTTCCCCCACACCCCTTTCAAGAACGCTTGCACAAAGGGTCAAAAAATAGAGTCGTTAGTTTACAAACAGACAGTCGACGCGAGGATAAGACCTCGCTTTTGCTATCGCAAGCGGCTAGGGACCACTAACCCTATCCGCTAAGAAAGTTGATTACATCGTAGGAGCTACTATTGACTGTCCACCATAAAAGTAATAACAAAGGGATAGCCTCGTGCTATCCCCCTATTTGTACTTATGGTGCTTTTGTATAAAGCCTTCCCGGTTGCAAATCGTCGCCAAGAAGTTCGGAAACAGTGACTACGTTAAATCCCATTTCATTCAAGCGTTGCAGAATGATAACCGTTGCTTCGTATGTATTGTAGTGAATGTCGTGCATGAGAACAATATCGCCATCCTTTATATTTTCGAGCGCATTGTTGACAATTTCTTCGATGCTTTCTTCATCACCGATTGGTCTGGTAAGTTTCCAATCCAATGTGTCCACGCTCCAGTTCACAACAGCGTATGGCGTTGTTGTAACACGCTCGCTCGAAATTTCGCCACCTACCGGACGCATCACGCGAACCTCATACCCGGGAAGTTTATTTTGAATGGCTTTCAAGGTTTCATTCATTTCGTATTCGAAAACTTCATCCGAGCATGTGGAATAATTAGCATTGTGCGTATATCCGTGAATGCCAATTTCATTCCCGTGATTTGCGGCATAGACCATTGCATCGCCACCATTGTATTCGGTTCCGTCAACACGGTTTCCTACTACAAAAAAGGTTGCGTGATAGCCATATTTATCAAGCTCGTCTACGATGAGTCTTGTGCGACTGGGAGTATCCTGATATTTTTCGTGTGGTCCGTCGTCATAAGTGAGCGCCACACGCGGACGGGTATCAACGTTTGTGCCGGCGTCGATGCTCGGTTGCTCGTTGGTTTGCGGAGTTGACGTTTCGGGAAAATCACGGTGGCTTTCTGCCTTGAGGCACCCCGTCATCAAAAGGCAAACCAACGCCAAAAGCAGGCAGGTGCAGGTTTTATAAGGGTTTAATTTTTGAAAAAACATTTTATTCCTTTCTTTTGGGCAACCAAAAAATCAATCGTCGTCTCTGCGAATGGGTTCGATGCGGTAAAAATCGAGTACGGGAATGAGAATCAAGGCAGTGAGTCCTGCATTGAATCCACCGTTGTAAAGGACAAATCCGCCGTGCATTGCCGCGGTTGAGGTGCAAATGATGGCACTGACAAGTCCTGCCACCACGCCCCACTTCCAACCGTATTTACCTGCAATGGGGCAAAGTCCGGTTGCAAATGCCAAGCCGTTGATGTAGGCTTGGGTGGAAAGTGTCCAGGGAATATCCAAAGCGTTCACGGCACAAATGCCGCAGGTGATGGCAAACAAAATGGTGTAGCCCAATGCAATGGGAGCTACGTTTTTGGGGTGCTGTCCGTCAGCCGAAAAGGTGAGCGCCGCAAAAGTAACGCCTACCGTGGGGCCTGTAAAACCGACACCTGCCGGTAAAAACGGGAAAATTTCGGGCAACAAGAACACCAAATTGAGATATGCCAAAATGCAAAATCCATATACGCCAAAGTTGATAAAGCAAACGGGCATGCCGAATTTGTCGGCAAAGTCGAGGCCGTAGCCCGTACACCCGAGCAGTTGGCGATAATTGCGGAAGGAGCATTTATTGAGAAAAAATCCGAGCAGCTCGCATACGCTAAAGAGGATGATGAAAAAGATATTCATAAATCCCCAATAAACCTGCCCGACACCCTCGGGATGCTGCGCGTTTTCTTCAACAACTGCCGCCGCAGGCTCAATGCCAAGCGTTTGGTAAAGGAAGCAATAGACAAAAATGCCGAACATGCCAAGCGCCAAGCCTGCTTTGTACATATTGTAGCCGCGGTGCATAGCGGTGGTTCCCGGCAGAAGAGCCGGCACCAAAAAGCCCGAACCAAAGCCAAACAAAACAGACATTGCAATGCCTACAATGTTGACGTTTACACCCAACACATTGACATAAACGCCAAGCGGATAAGAAAACAAAAAGTCGCTGATAAAAGGCGCGAGAGCCGTTGCAAACATTGCCACGTGCAAATTTTTGCGCAAAGGATTTTTTGTAACAAGACAATAAATGATGACGCCAACAAAGGGTGGCCACATATTGATAAGGTTCAAGCCGTAAAAGCAGTGCGCAATAACCAAAATATATGCCGCAAAGGTTGTGGAAGAGGCTCTTGTGCCACTGATGAGAATCAAAAAGTTGCACGCCAAACCGCAAATTCCCGCATTGAGCAAGGTGCTCGCCAAGCATCCCACCGCAAAGTAGTCGGTGACAAGCTTGGAAGGACTTGTACAAATGCGGAACAAATTTTGCAACAATGTATCGGTATTGGTGTCTGTTACGCGCATTGCCACGGGAACAGCGGCAAGGAAGGAAAGACTCAAAAAGAGGGCAAATAGAGAAAACGCAATGCCGTTCTGTTTTGCACGTTCTTTCATAAAAATATCCTGCTCTTGTGGTTTTTTCTGCATCGTCTTTCACTTCCTTTCTGCAAATGTGTGTATTTTGTAATCAATTATTTACCCGCAACGCTCATATCGCGCACAAGCACGTCGGGAGCACCAAAGGTGGTTCTTGACGGAATACCCCAACGAACCTCGTTGCCAAGGGTATCGATGTTTTTGATGAGCTCGAAGAAGTTGCCTGCAATGGTAAAGGATTTTACCGGCTCGGCAAGCTTGCCATCACGGATCATAAAGCCCGCACTCTCAATAGAGAAGTCACCGGTTACGGCATTGGCACCTGCGTGGAAGCCCTTGCACTCGGTGATATAAATGCCCTCGCCTGCCATCGAAAGCAGAGTGTCGAGGTCGCAATCCCCTGCCATCATGCCAAAGTTATAAGGAGCGATGGAAACGGGAGCCGCGTAACTGCCCTTTTGACCGTTGCCCGTAGAGATAACGCCTGCCTTTTTGGCAGTGGTGAGGTCATAGAGCATGGTTTTGAGAACACCGTTCTCAACAACGGCACGGCGTGCGGTTGCAACACCCTCACCGTCAAAGGGGGTCTTTATGGGAGAGCCCTCGCGCATCGGGTCGTCAATGATATTAACGAACGGTGCCGCAATTTGCTCGCCCTCTTTGCCTGCCAAAAGCGACAGACCGAGTTGCGCATTCTTTGCAGAGAAAGCCGAGGAGAATACCGCCAAGAATTGACGGAATTGCTTGCCGTCGAACACAACGTTCTGCTTGCCCGAGGGAGCAACGGAAGCCCCCATTTTGTTCAGGGCTCCGCGAACGGCTTTTTGCGCGGCTTCCTTCACCTCGTCAAAGCTTTCGCCAACCATAAAATCAAAATCCTCTTGTGCTTCATCTCCATCACGCACAACAGCGGCGGCATAGGCACCGCTCATACCCGTACGGTTGGAAAGAGACAATCCGTGAGAGTTATAAAGGCGTACCTCACCCACGCTGGACATTGCCACCGATTGTGTACCGTCGGCAACCTTGTCGCTTTGCGCGTAGGTTTCCTTTTGCAGGCGCAGAGCCGTATCGCGAATGGTAACGGCATCGGCAAGCTTTACCTCGCCTGCATCGATTTTTGCGTATGCGGGAGAGCCTTCAAAAATGAATACCTCGTCATCGTTATCGATGCAAGCCGCATTCGCAACTGCATTTTGAACGAGCTCTTGCATGGCATCCTCGGTTAAGAGCTCGCTGGAAGCGTAGCCCATTTTGCCGCCAACGATGCAACGGAAGCAGATGCCACCGCTCACGCTCGATGCAAATGCGCTGATTTCATCCTTGAGGGTTTCGGCGCTGATGCTCTCGCCTACTTGATAGTAAATTTCATATTGCTCGATGCCCGCTTCTGTTGCGGCGGCAATGAGCGCATTTTTCATTTGCTCAAATAACATTTTATCGACCTCCTACTGTGATGGAAGAAACACGGATGAGGGGTTGTCCTACGTCGGTGGGAACGCTACCGCTGGAGGAGCCGCACATACCCTGTGCTCTTTCGAGGTTTTGACCTACCATATCGATGTTTTGCAGAATTTCGGAACCGGTGCCAACCAAGGATGCACCGCGAACTGCTTCGCAAATCTTGCCGTTCTTTACAAGATAGCCCTCGGCTACCGAGAAGTTGAACGCGCCCGTGAGGGGGTTAACGGATCCGCCACCCATCTTTTTGCAGTACAAACCGTTCTCGATGGATGCGATGATATCTTCGTTTTTGTCGGGGCCGTTATCAATGTAGGTGTTGGTCATACGAGAGGTAGGCTCGTATTCGTAGCTTTGGCGACGGGAGTTGCCGGTCATAGCACAGCCCATACGGCGAGCGCCCAAGCGGTCGACCATATAGCTCTTGAGAATACCGTTTTCGATGAGAATATTCTTTTGTGTGGGATTTCCCTCGTCATCGATGTTGACAGAGCCCCACGCACCGGGGATGGTGCCGTCGTCGATGGCGGTTACCTTGGGGTTTGCAATTTGCTGACCAAGCTTGCCTGCCATTTGAGACGCACCGATGGCAACCGAGGTTGCTTCAAGCGAGTGACCGCAAGCCTCGTGGAAAATAACACCGCCAAAACCGTTTTCAATGGCAACGGTCATGGTTCCTGCAGGGCAGTAATCGGCTTTTAAGTTTACCATAGCTTGACGGGATGCTTCGCGACCGATGTCAACGGGATTGACGAGGTCGAAAAATTCCATGCCCATTCCCGCTCCGGGACTGGCGCCACCCGATTGGTTAACCCCTGCCGCACTTGCAACCGAGGAGATTGCCATACGGGTGCGGATGTGGCGGTCGGTGGTGTAGAGTCCTTCGGTGTTGGCAACCAAAATGGTGTGGTCAACCCCTGCCAGCGAGCCGCTGACCTGAGAGATTGCCGCATCATACTCTTTTGCGGCAAAGCAACCTGCACGCAAGAGGTCGGCACGAACGCGCGCCTCAACACTTGTGGGAATGATTTTTGCAGGGTGAATATTGGGGAACATACGCTCATTGAGAATAATTTTTTCAACTGCGCGGAGCTCTCCCGTAGCAACGGCTACAGAGCGTGCACACTTGAGAAGTCCTGCACGAGAGGTGTCGGAGGTAGAAGCGAATACGGTTTTGGTTCCCAAAAATGCGCGAATGCCAACGCCGGATACCAAATTATCGGTGACACGGTCGATTTTGCCGTCCACCATACTCATGCTGTTGTTTCGAGTAATCTCGCCAAAGAGCTCGACAAAGTCAGCCCCACCGCTCATCGCGACGGCAAGTACTTCTTCAGCCAATGTTTTTGCAATCATGGTTTGTTTTCTCCTTGTTTCAAAAATTTATGTGGTTTGGTTTTCTTTTTCAATCAATGGGAGCAAATCGCTGAGTGTGTTGCAACAGCGCCACAGGAGCGATTGCAGCTCCTCGGTGCAAGGGTGCAGGTCGGGCACCATAACGGTGTACATTTCTGCCGCGTGACCTGCGCGAATGCCGTTGGGCGAATCCTCCACCACCATGCAATGCGATGGGTCAATGCCCAGCTTTGCGGCGGCGGCGAGAAAGATTTCGGGGTGAGGCTTGCCGTGCACAACCGTCTCGCCTGTCATAATGACGTCAAAAACATCCTCCAAGCCCGACATCTTCAAATAGCGGTCGACAAGAGGTCTGCCCGACGAGGTGACAAGGGCTATGCGTATGCCCTGCTCTTTTAAGGAATACAGAATTTCGGGAGCGCCCGACTTGAATTGCAAGCCGATGGTGGCAAGATCTTCTTCGATGTAAACACGTCTTCCGGCACGCACTTCTTCAAAGGGTGCATCTTCGCCATAAACGTGATGAACAAGAGCCGTCATATCCGCCATGTTGAGACCGCAAACAAGCTCAAAAAAGCGATCCATATCAACATTGAAACCAACATCTTTCGCCGCACGAATCCACGCGCGACGGTAGATAGCCTCGGTATCAAAAATGGTGCCATCCATATCGAACAAAACCGCCTTGATCATGTTATCCCTCCAAAAATTCTCTTCTTTATCATTGTATCACAAAATTTGTCAAAAAACAACGCTTGTTTTTATTTTTTATAAAGTTTTTTGTGTCCGGAATTAAGAAAATAGAAAAACAGGCGACCGATGGTCGCTCGTTTTGTTTTTGCTCAACCCTCTTAGCGGATAGGGTCTTGGAGGTGCCTAGCCGCTCGCGATAGCAAGAGCGAGGTTTCACCTCGCGTCGACTGTCTATCCGTTTCTTTGAAGTTCCTTTTTGATATTTTTGTTAGGAAGTTTTTGAAAGGGGTGTGGGGAAAACTTTTTTCAAAAAGTTTTCCCCACAATCCTTACACAAGTTCTATTAACTTTTCAATTGTTTTCCAGAAAGTCTCTACCGAAGAAAGGTTGAGGCGTTCGTCGGGCGAGTGGACGTCACGCATATCGGGGCCAACGGAGATAACGTCGAGATCGGGCAGCTTGGAGACGATGATGCCGCACTCAAGACCTGCGTGGATAACGTCAACGATGGCATCCTTGCCGGTCACCTCGCGGTAGGCGCGCGCGTAGAGGTCGCGCAGGGGCGAGGTGGGGGCATAATCCCAACCGGGATAGCGGCTGTAATGCTTGGCGGTGCAACCCGTAATAAGTGCCAAGGTGTCAAGCTCGTCGATGGAAGCATCAAGACGGCTCTCAATTGCCGAGCGAGAGGAGAATGTGAGTTCAACCTCGTTGCCCTCGGTGGTGATAACACCAAGATTGCGCGACCACTCGGGGAGCGTTTTGATGTTGTAGTTCATTTCTTTAATGCCGTTGTCCACAACCGCCAAAATGGCAATCAGTTGTGCGCTATCGGTTGCCGAGAACATCGTCTCGGGCGCTTTTGTGGGAGAGACGGTGAGGGAAAAGTTTTTATCGTCTTTTGCCAATTCAGCGGCAATTTCGGCGGCGGTGTTGTTCAAGAGTGCGGTGGTTGCTTCGACGTTAGAGGTAGCAATAACCGCCTCACAAATAGCGGCAATGGCATTGTCCTTAGAACCGCCATTGAGAGAAACAAGATGCACCACGCCCTCTGCCTTTTGCCACTTGGAGAGCAGACGTCCCATCAGTTTGTTGGCGTTGGCACGGCCGGAGGCAATATCCACGCCCGAGTGTCCGCCAAACAGACCGTCAACGGTCACCGTCAAGCACTCGCCTGCAAAGGGAACCTGCGTGCAGGTTTTGGTGAGCGTAGAGCGCAGACCGCCGGCACATCCTGCAGTGATAACACCAAGATCCTCGCTATCCATATTGATTATTTTGCGAGCGGAAATTTTAGAATAATCAAAGCCCTCGGCTCCATCGAGACCGACTTCCTCGGATGCGGTAAAGAGGCATTCGAGAGCAGGGTGAGAGGAAAGCTCACCGTCGAGGAGTGCGAGCATAACGGCTACGGCAATGCCATCATCGGCACCGAGCGTGGTGCCCTTGGCACGCAAAAAGTCGCCATCGATATAAAGAGAGAGACCGTCTTTCATAAAATCGATGGTACAGTCGGCAGTTTTTACGCAAACCATATCGGTGTGACCTTGGAACATCAAGGGCGCATCGTTTACTCTATCGGGGGTTGCGGGCTTTTTGATGAGCACGTTGTGCAGGCTGTCGCGATAGCACTCGAGGCCACGCTCTGCGGCAAAGGAGCAGAGATAGTCGGCAATTTTCTCCTCGTGATAAGAGGGGTGCGGAATGGCACAGATTTCCTCAAAAAAGCGGAAAACAGATGCAGGCTTGCGATTTTGAATGAGATAGGACATAGTAAAATTCCTTTCGGTAATGGGTAATATAAAGACGGTGAGTGATCACCGTCTTGGATTTTGAAAAGTTTAGGGCTTTTTTGTGAAAAGTTTTTGATAAAACTTTTTTCAAAAAGTTTTCGAGGTCAAGGGCGAGTAGCCCTTGTCGCGTGTCGCAACACGCGAAACAAATCCTCGGCGTCTGTTTTTGTTAACTTTTTCTTTGCGCCTCCTTTTTGCAAAGAAAAAGTGGGTAAAGCGTTTATGTGAACGAATCATTCGTTTGTTTGCGAAAACTTGTTTGCCGCTTTTTCTTTTGACGAAATAGGCGCAAAAGAAAAAGCTATTAAAAAGAAAAGCGCCGCAAGTGGGGGGCGCTGCCCCTCCCCCCCGCAAACTTTTGAAAAAGTTTGATCAAAACTTTCTTACAGGGTCACTAAAATTTTATGCTTTCGCGTCAGACGAGGCTTCTCTTATCTCTTGAGATGCTGATGTCGCCCTCCGGCAAGAGGTCAAGGTTGTCAAGAGATTTGCCCGTGCCAATCGCTACACACGATACGGCATCCTTGGCAACACGGGTCTTAATTCCCGTTACTTGCTCAACCAGCTGGTCAAAGCCGTAAAGCAGACTTCCGCCCCCCGTCATCACAATGCCGTTGTGCAAAATATCGCCAAGCAATTCGGGCGGTGTGTTTTCAATCACCCAACAAATGGCATCGAGAATTGCGGTGATAGGTTCTGCCAGCGCCTCGATCATTTCCTTGGAGCTGATGGTGATCACCTTGGGGAGTCCTTGGCGAATGCATCTTCCTTTAACCTCTACGTGTACGGCTTCGGGATGGTCATATACGGCACCAATCTGCTTTTTCACTGCTTCAGCGGTACGTTCACCAATGAGCACGTTGTATTTTCTTCTAACGTAACGAATAATGGCTTCATCAAATTTGTCGCCTGCAATTTTTGTGGATCGTGACACAACCACGCCACCAAGCGAGAGAACCGCTACGTCGGTGGTTCCGCCGCCAATATCGACAACAAGGTTGCCAATGGGCGCATAAATGTTGAGCCCTGCGCCAATCGCCGCGGCTACGGGTTCTTCAATCAAATAGGTCTTTTGTGCACCTGCCTCACGTGCGGCATCGAGCACAGCTTTTTTTTCTACCTCGGTGATGCCCGAGGGAATGCAAATCATTACGTTTGGTTGGAAAAAGAGATTTCCGCAAGCGCGACGAATGAAATACTGAATCATTTTGAGAGTGACCTCGTATTGGCTGATAACGCCATCACGCAAAGGTCTTACCGCAACAATATTGCCGGGGGTTCTGCCAAGCATTTGTTGGGCTTCAATGCCCACCTTGAGAATGCGGTCGGTGTTGGTGTCAATTGCCACCACCGAGGGCTCTTGGAGAACGATGCCCTTGCCCTGCACGTAAACCAGAACGGTTGCGGTGCCAAGGTCAATGCCAATGTTGCGGCTGAGTTGGAACTTTTGAACAAAGGATTTTGCGCGCTCGAAAAGGCTCTGACGTGGGCGCTTTTGCGCACGAGCCGCAGAGTTTTGACGAATATTGACTGCATTTTTTGCTTGTTCTGCCTTTTTCACGAGCGTATCCTCCTTTCTTTTTACAGTTCCTTGATTTTATTATACATTATTTTTCCAGCAAAATCAATATCTTTTCTAAAAAATCTAAAGTATAGATAAAAGATATTAGTGCAAATCTTTGTTGTAAACGTCGGATGCTATAGCAAATGCATACACCGCGCGGCATCCCGCGTGGCGCAAAAGCTTTGTAGAGCGTGCCATTCCGTTGCCGGTAGTAACGATGTCATCCACCAAGAATACCACACGGTCTTTGCAATCGGCACCCTTTTTGAAGTCGATGGAGCCGCGTGCGTTGCGAATACGCTCGGTGGGTGTCAACTTTTTCTGTTCCTCACCGCGATGTGTGCGGCAAAGAAGTTGTTTGGCTGAAAGTCCGCAGTTTTTGGCTACGCGATAGGCAAGCCCTTCGGCTTGGTCGATGCCATTTTGCAAATGCGCTCGACGCGTGCGCGGCAGATATGTGACAATGATATCCTCTTTTGCAAGCCCCTCTTTTTGCATCACGTCTTTCATAAGCACCGAAAGACGTTCTGCCAAAAACGCATAGGCGCGATCGTGATGTTTGCGCTTGATGAGGTAAATCAGTCGGTTTTGCACAAGCGTGCGCTTTGTGGGAACGTAATACACCAATTTGCAAAACGTTACGCATTTTGCCTTTCTCATGCGCTCGGGCATACAGGTGCATTCGCATACCTTTTGGGCGCAAATGCCGCAGGTTTCAAGCGTTTCGCTTTCCCACTCGGCAAGGCATGTAGAGCAAAGCGATGGAGCGGCAGCGTCGGTGGGAGACTTCCATTCGAGCAAAGTGTAGCAAGCCGCACACTTGGGCGGAAACAGCAAATCACGCAAATAGCTCATTCGTGACATCACTCCACCTCACGCAAAATGCGGCAAAGACCTGTGTGGCGCATCGATTGGCGGTTATTTTCCACCATGGTGCGCACTTTTTCTTCACGTCCCACCAAAATGACCATATTTTGCGCACGGGTAACTGCCGTGTAAAAGAGGTTGCGAGAGAGCAACATTTCGGCGGCAGACCCCACGGGCAACACAACAATCGGATATTCGCTACCTTGACTCTTATGCACCGTTACGGCATAGGCAGGCTCGAGTTCATCCAGCATATTAAAGTCATAATCGGCAACGCGGTCGTCAAATTCAACTTGCATCTTCTCATCCGAGGGATCGATGCGCAGAATGGTGCCAATATCACCGTTGAAAACGCCATTGCCCCAGGAGCCGTCCTCGCGCTCCCAGTAAAGATCATAGTTGTTTTTGGTTTGCATCACGCGGTCGCCTTCGCGAAAGACGATCTCGCGGAATTTATACTCACGCTTATAGTCGTTTGCAGGGTTGAGGACACTTTGCAAGAGCACGTTGAGATGCTCGGTGCCGGTTTCTCCTCTGCGAGAGGGAGCGATGACCTGCACACCCTTAACGCCCATTTCTCCATAGGTGCGCGGCAGACGAATACTGCACAGCTGTGCCACGGTTTCGGCAATTTCGCGGTCGTTGGCACGCGGCAAAAAGAAGAAATCGTTGTCCTTTGCATCAAGACGCGGCATAAGACCTTGATTGATGGCGTGGGCATTGGTAACAATCAGGCTTTGTTGCGCCTGACGGAAAATTTCGTTGAGTCGAACAGTGGCAAATTTTTCGCTTTGCAACAAATCGCAAAGCACGTTGCCCGCTCCCACCGAGGGGAGCTGGTCGGCATCCCCGATGATGACAAGTCTTGCGCCCGGCTTGATGGCGCGCAAAAGAGATGCCATCAGCGCATTATCGACCATGGATGCTTCATCCACAATGATGGCGTGCTCGTCAAGCAGATTGTTTTCATCTCGTTGGAAGTGTGCGTGACCGCCCGTCTCTCCGCCGCCGTATTCGAGCAAGCGATGGATGGTTTTTGCCTCGCAAGAGGTCGACTCCGAAAGTCGCTTTGCCGCACGTCCCGTGGGAGCGCAAAGGGCAACTTGAAGCCCCATACTGTCAAAAATGTGCAACAGAGCGCGCACAACCGTGGTTTTACCCGTTCCGGGACCACCTGTGAGCAGCATAACACCGCTCTCCAGCGCGGCAAAAATAGCACGACGTTGCTCTTTTGCGTATTGCATGCCGCTCTCGCGTTCCTCACGCTTGATAAAGGCATCAATGTTTTCGGTGTTCATCACCTCGCAAACCTTATCAAGCAGTGTCAGCTTGCGAGCAATGTATTTTTCATCCTCAAAGGATTGTTTATCATAAACGTAGTGCACCCCATCCCAATAGACGGTGCAAAGCTTTTTGGCTCTGATGAGAGCAGAAATTGCCGCATCCACCGCTTCGGCGGGAGCTTCGAGCAGCTTTGCCGCCCCTGCAACCAACTGCTCTCGCGGCAGGCAAACGTGCCCGTTTTGATGCGCATTGGTGGTGAGCAGATGCTTAACACCGCTGGCAAGACGGTCGGGAGAATCGGGCGCCATGCCCAATTTGGAAGCCAGACGGTCGGCACGCTCAAAGCCGATGCCTTCAATCTCCTCACAGAGCATATAGGGGTTGTTTTTGGCAACGTCCACCGCACTGCTGCCCCATTTTTTGTAGATGCGTACCGTGGTCACCGCTCCGAAATATTCGCGGAAGAAAAGCATTGCCGAACGAATGCCCGCTTTGTTTTTGAACTCCTCGGAAATCGCCCTTGCACGCTTGGGGGTGATGCCGTGAATTTCGGCAAGCCAATCGGGGTGATTTTCAATGACGTCAAACGCCTCCTCGCCAAATTCATCGATGATGCGCTGTGCAATTTTGGGGCCGATGCCCTTAATGGTTCCCGAACCGAGATAACGAAGCATGGATGCTTTGTCGGCAGGCAGTTGCTTTTCGGCTTGCTCTACTTTAAATTGACGTCCGTATTTGGGATTGTGTACCCACTTGCCCCAAACCGTAACGAGGTCGCCCTCGCCAATGTAGGGGAGCGTGCCCGTGATGGTGACAAGCTCGTCGGTATCGGTGCCGAGATCGCAAATGGCGTATCCGTTTTCATCGTTTGCATAAATTACGCGCTCGATACTGCCCGAAAGCTTAACAAGACCAATTTCATCCATTGGCCCCTGCATAAAATTCGCATCAAAATCTGCCATTTGTTCTCTCCTTTCTTACGCAATTGGTCTACATACAAAAAAGGCTGCCTTGTGTAAAGGGAGCTGGCAGCCGCAAGGCTGACTGAGGGATTGTTCTTATACCAAGCAAAAAACAATCCCTCCGTCGCGCTCCGCGCGCCACCTCCCTTTACACAAGGGAGGCTAAAACGCATTGCTTATAAAGTTTTCAATCTTTTGTTGGGTGTAATTTCAAAATTACTTCAAAAGTGTTTTGAGTTCGTCGACGAGGTCGCAAGCTTCCCACGGAATGTCGAGGTCTTCTCTGCCCATGTGGCCGTAAGCCGCTACTTGGCAGTAGATAGGGCGACGCAAATCGAATCTCTTGATGATTGCCGCAGGACGCAGGTCAACAAGCTCTGCTACCTTGGCTTCAATAGCGGACTCTGCTACGCGAGCGGTGCCAAAGGTATCGATGAGAACCGATACGGGCTTTGCTACACCAATGGCGTATGCAACCTGAACCTCGCACTTGTCGGCAAGTCCTGCTTTTACAATGTTCTTGGCAATGTAACGAGCCGCATAGCAAGCGGAACGGTCAACCTTTGTGGGGTCTTTGCCCGAGAAAGCACCGCCGCCGTGGCGTGCATATCCACCGTAGGTGTCAACGATGATCTTACGGCCGGTAAGACCTGTGTCACCTGCGGGACCGCCTACAACAAAGCGACCGGTGGGGTTGATGTAAATCTTGGTTTCATCGTCCATCATATCTGCGGGAATGATGGGCAGAATGACCTCGCGCTTGATATCCTCACGTATTTGCTCGGTGCTCACGTCGGCACTGTGCTGAGAGGAAATAACAACGGTATCTACGCGAACGGGCTTGCCGTTCTCGTCGTATTCAACGGTAACTTGGGTTTTGCCGTCGGGACGCAGATAAGAAAGTGTACCGTTCTTGCGCACCTCGGTCAGGCGGAGCGCCAGCTTGTGCGAAAGAGAAATGGGCAGGGGCATCAGCTGGGGGGTCTCGTTGCAAGCGTAACCGAACATCAAGCCTTGGTCACCGGCACCGATGTCGAATTCATCGGCTTCACCGTTCTTTGCTTCAAAGGATTTGTCAACACCCATTGCAATGTCGGGGGATTGTGCGTGCAAAGAAATAATAACAGCACAGCTATCGCAGTCAAAGCCGTATTTTGCACGGTCGTAACCGATTTCGCGAACGGTTTCGCGAACAATGCGTTGAATATCGACATCCGCACGGGTGGTAACCTCACCCATTACGCATACAAGACCCGTGGTGCAAAAGGTCTCGCAAGCAACACGAGACATAGGGTCTTGACGCAACATTTCGTCAAGGACAGCATCCGAAATCTTATCACTGATTTTATCGGGATGTCCCTCGGTAACAGATTCACTTGTAAATAATTTTCTGTTCAATTCGTTCATTTTTTACTCCTCGTAAATATGTTTATTCTCTAAAACATATCTCTTTTTGACAACAAAAAAACTCCGCACAGACGGAGCATTTGGCTCTCATCTAACAGGATTTAGCACCTTACTTGGAAAAGCAGGTTGCTGTAACATCATCGTGCCTGTCACTACGTTACTCTTGATAAGATATATTTTATTACGTATAGTATAACATAAAAAAATCCCCTTTGCAAGAGGGAGAGAAAATTTTTTTCGAATTTTGAGGGGTTTTGTTGAGAATAAGAGTGTGCAAAACAAAAGCTTATAACCAAACATACCCTCTATATGTCATTCTGAGCGCAGGGCGGCGTGTGCGACCGCCGACCGAAGTCGAAGTTTTTGCGAGGGAGTGAGCCGCAGGCGACGATCCGAACAAAAACCGAGGCGCGAATGCGACGAAGGGATATGGCAACGAGTTTGGATGGCTTTTGTTGTGAATGTTACATTGACTCAAAAAGCCACCGAGATTTTAAACGAGATCCCTGCGGCGCTTTGGCGCCTTGCTTTCACCTCGTTCTTCACTCGGTGAAAGTTCGACAAGCTCAGGATGACATACAGAGATATCGCGTAATAATGATAGAAAAAGCGAGCCGCAAATGCGGCTCGCTTGATGTATTTATTCTTCGGGGGTGTAATTGTAATGAATGGTGGCATCTGTTAAATAAGAATTGCTGGAACTAATCGTTATCTTTGCCCAATCCGCCTCGCTACCGGTGTAATAAACATCGGTGAGGTTGGAGCAATATGCGAACGCCTCATAGTCGATGGTGGTGACGAAGTCGCCAATCGTGACACTTGTAAGGTTGGAGCAATATTCGAACGCCCAAACGCCGATGGTGGTGACGGAGTCGGGAATCGTTACGCTCGTAAGT